>JANPIG010000224.1:0-7990 GCA_031424875.1 Cytophagales bacterium | reverse complement strand
CGAAATTTTCAAAAATTGAATCGCATTCATATTGGCAGAATTACGCTTGATGGGTTGCGGGTATCTTGCCAGTAAGAAATTGATACGGTTTTCGGTTAGTGTAATTTGCTGTTGAATCTCAAATTTTAGATTTTCAGTATTTAGTAACTGAGCCATAAAACGATTGACTGCCAATGAATTAACCCTTGCAGCTTGTTTCTGAACTTTCACTATTTCGAGGGCATCTTTTTGAATCGCAATATTTTGCTGCACCGTTTCCAACTGATTGTCTAACACAATTAACTCATAATAAGAATTAGCAATTTCGGCAATTAGGTTCGTTATCATAAAATTTCTGCCTTCTATGCTTGCAAGATACCGTTTTGCAGCGGCATCTTTGGCATTGTGCAGTTTTTTCCAAACGTCAGCCTCCCACGAAAAATTTGCCATTGCGTATTGGTCACCCAAGAAATGGGGTACTTCATCTGCTCTGGTTTTTAAATCTTCCTCACCCAATCCATTTAAGGTATATTTTCCAGAATGTTCCACACCCAAACCCGCACCCAAGTTTACAAAAGGTTTATACTCTCCCTTTCGTGCCAAGATTTCGTTTCGAGTGATTTCGATTTCACGAAATCTCATGTTCAACTCTTGATTATTTTTGAGTGATTCATCAATCAATTCCGTCAAATTATTATCATTAAAATAATTCTTCCAAACAATTACCTCAGCCTTAGTTGTATCTGCATTTTTTTTGTATTTATCTGGTAATGAATTTGTTACCGTTCTGAGTGGCAAGTTTTCCACTTTACAACTGTTTAGTCCAAGTATCAGAACAAAAAGGAGAATATGTTTTGCTTTGGAACAGTGATGAATTTGGACAGTCGTTTTGCCAATATCCATCGCGAGGGGTTTAAACCCCTCGCTATGGATATTGGAAGCCGTTTTATTTATGGAACTAATCTTTATTCCCCGTAGGTTATAATTCCATTTTATTTTTTTTTTATTTTCCATTTTTTTTCAAAAATTTTGTAATTAATCTTTTAAGTTTACTCACTTCAACTTCGGATTCTTCCCCTGTTAAATCTTCGCTCAAAGAAACGACGGCCTCGTCTCTGATAAGTTGTTTGCCTTGGCTCAACGTGCCAAAAATGTAATACAGTCCTGGGACAACCAACACCCCGAAAATTGTTCCGAACAACATTCCACCCATTGCCGATGAACCAATCGTTTTGTTACCAACTGCACCCGCACCGCTGGCTCTAACCAAGGGAATCAAACCTGCAATAAAGGCAAAAGAAGTCATCAAAATAGGTCTGAAACGCTCTTTTGCTCCTTCGATGGCAGCTTCGAGAATGGTCATGCCTTCGTTGTGTTTTTGAACGGCAAACTCCACAATCAATACCGCATTTTTACCCAAAAGCCCTGTGAGCATGATTAAACCGATTTGAGCAAAGACATCGTTACTTAATCCCATCATTTTTAACATTAAAAAAGAGCCAAAAATACCAGGCGGTAAAGAGAGAATAACGGCAAGCGGCAAAAGAAAACTTTCGTATTGAGCAGCCAAAATCAGATAAACGAAAAATATTACAACCAAGAAAATGAGAATTGCCTCATTGCCTCGGCGGGCTTCGTCATACGATAATCCTTCCCAAGCAATGTCGTAGCCCTTTGGCAAAGTGCTTTCTGCCACTTCACGAATGGTTTTGATGGCATCACCCGAAGTAAAACCTGGGGCTGGGATACCATTGATAAGTGCCGAGGTGTATAAATTATATCTGGATACTTCGTTGGGACCTTGTGTTTTTTTGATGGACATAAAAGATGAATACGGCACCATTTCACCTCTATCATTTTTTACAAACATATTCAAAATATCTGTGGGGTCTTTTCTGAAAGCGGGGTCAGCTTGCGTATAAACTTTGTAATAATTATTGAAGCGAATAAAGCCTTGTTCGTAGGTACTACCAATCATAATATTTAGATTTTCCATCGCACGACCAATTGAAACACCCTTTTGCATTGCTTGGGCGTTGTTCACAACTAATTCGTATTGCGGATAATTGGCAGAATAAAAGGAAAATAAACCCGTCAATTCTTTCCGTTTTTTCAATTCTTTCAAAAAGTCTTTGTTTACTTCATCGAATTTTTGGTAATTTACTTCACTACCTTTATCCAACAAACGAACCGCAAAACCCGACGAAGCACCATAACCTGGCACAGCTGGTGGTTCAAAATATTCTATGACCGCTCCAATATTTTTCGTTTTTTCTTCCAATTCTTCCATGATTTCCTTCACATTTTGCTTTCTCTCTGACCAATCTTTGAGGTTGATTAAGCAAGTACCTGCGTTGGAACCACGTCCTTCGGTCAAAATCTCGTAACCCGCCATTGCCGTTACAGATTTTACGCCCTCAGTTTCTTTGGCTATTTTCTGTAATTCGAGCGAAATAACGTTCGTACGCTCCAGTGTTGTTCCAGGAGGAGTTTGAATAATGGCATAAATCTGTCCCTGGTCTTCACCTGGAATAAAACCTGCGGGCAGAATTTTATTCATTCCAAAAATACCAAATCCAAAAATTATCAATACGCCAAACGTTACAACTTTACGATTGACGATTACCATTAATAGCTTAGTATATTTACCCAATAACCATTCAAATCTTCTATTAAACCAGTCAATAAACCGATTGATAGGACTCTTTTTGCGAGCTTGTCCGTGCGTATTTTTCAAAATCATGGCACACAAAACGGGTGTGAGCGTAAGAGCTACAACCCCCGAAAGCACAATTGCCGAAGCCATTGTGATGGCAAATTGTCGGTAAAGTACACCCACAGGACCCGTCATAAATGCCACTGGAATGAATACAGCGGTCATAACCAAGGTAATAGCAATGATTGCTCCCGAGATTTCGCTCAATACTTTCTTAACGGCTTGGTAGGGTGACAGATGTTCTTCTTCCATCTTGACGTGAACCGCCTCCACAACCACAATGGCATCATCGACCACGACGCCAATGGCTAATACCAAAGCAAAAAGCGTGATTAAGTTAATGCCGATTCCAAAAAATTGCATTGAAACAAACGCTCCAATAAGCGAAACGGGAACTGCCAAAATTGGAATAAGCGTTGAACGCCAATCGCCAAGAAAAAGAAATACCACCAAAGAAACTAAGATAAAAGCCTCTAATAATGTATGCAAAACTTGGTCAATTGAGGCATTTACGAAACTCGAAACGTCGTAGTTAATTTCATAATCCACGCCAGGAGGAAAATTCTTTTTGAGTTCTTCCAATTTCGCCTTTACATCAGCAATAATCTTGTTTGAATTAGACCCTGGGTTTTGTTTTAACACCAAGGAAGCCGCAGGATAGCCGTCTTTATTGGAATAAATATCCACAAATTCACTTCCTACTTCTACGTTTGCTATGTCTTTCAATTTCAAGATTTCACCTTCGGGATTTGCCCTAATGATGATTTCCTTGTATTGCTCGGGCTTAGTGAAATAACCTTGATAAGTAAAAACATATTCAAGCGATTGGGCAACTTTGCCCGAACTCAAACCCACCCGCCCTGGACGAGCCAACACACTTTGCTCATCAATGGCTTTCAGAACTTCTTCGGCAGAAACATTGTAGGCTCTCATTCGATCTGGATTGAGAAAAACACGGATAGAAAACGCCCTACTACCAATAATTTCCGAACGACCCACGCCACTGATACGCTGTATTTCAGGAACCACGAGATTATCAGCATAATTGAACAAAAACTTTTGATCGTAATTTTTATCAGTACTAAAAAAATTGACGTACATCAACATACTCGGCTGAACGGGCGTAATAATAACTCCTTCTCGCTGAACCAAAATGGGTAGATTTGCCATGATTTGATCTACACGGGTTTTTACACGAGCGGCGGCAATGGTTGGGTCAGTACCTGGTTCAAAAATAATCTGTACCGTTGCCTCACCCGCACTCGTGGCATCGGACATCATGTACTGCATTCCTGGCACGCCATTGATAGCACGCTCCATAATGGTCAACGTGGACTTTATCAGTACATCTGCATTTGACCCAGGGAATTCGATGAAAATATTTACCCTCGGTGGAGCAATTTCTGGAAATTGAGATATTGGGCGAGTGAAAATCGCCAATATACCCAAAAAGACTATCGCCAGCGACAAGGCAATTGCCAAGACTGGTCTTTGTATGAATTTGCTAAACATATTTTTTGAGTTTTTTGAAAGAAACCCTATCAAGGATTTTGAACCTTTGGTAGGGTTGTTAGACTACTCCGCATGAAGATTCTTCAACTCTTCAATCACCGCTCTGTAAGGTTTGAATTTAGTTTTGATGTGATCACCGTTTGTAACTTTACGTAAACCTTCCACTAAAATTTGATCTTTCTCAGTCAAACCACTGGTAACTGCATAGATGTGAGGCATTTCGAGACCGACGGTTATCAATGTAGAATGAATAACACCTTTTTTATCTACGACAAATACAAATTTCTTATCCAAAATATCAAAAGTAGCTTCTTGTGGAATCAAGAGGGCGTTTTTGATATAAGCGGGTAATAAAATAGTACCCGTTTCACCATGTCGTAAAATACCTTCTGGATTCGGAAATGTAGCACGAAAAGCAATATTTCCTGTTTCATTATTAAAATCAGCCTCGATAGTTTCAAAAGAACCTATGTGGTTGAAAATTTCGTTATTAGCCATCAATAACTTTACTTTCTGAGGCCCTTCTTTTTTGATTCGAGTCGCATAATCCAAATATTCAGATTCTGGCACGTTAAAATAAACCCAAAGTTTGCTGTTGTCAGAAAGTGTCGTTAATAGCTCTCCTTCCTCAACTAAACTCCCCAATCGCATCTGAAATCTATCAATTATTCCGTTAAACGGAGCTTTGATATTTGTAAGTCCGAGATGCGTATTTTGCAGTTTTAAACCTGCTTTTTCACGATTTAATTTTGCTTTTGATAAGGCTAATTCTTGTTGCGAAACGATGTTTTTATCGGATAGAATCTTCGTATTTTCGTATTCGATACCTGCATAATCAACATCAGCTTTCGACTTTTCCATTTCAGCCTCATAGACCATTGGCATAATCTGAAACATTTGTTGCCCCTGTCTGATATGTTGCCCTTCATCAACGAATATTTTTTGTAAATATCCCCTTTCCAAAGACCGTATTTCGATGTGATTACTGGCTTTAATTTGACAGACATATTCCTTATCAATAGCAGTATCGACCTTTATGGGGCTACTTACAATGAACTCAGACTCTTCGTGTTTTGCGTGTTCAGCATGACTACAGCTTGCCATAAAAAGTGCTGAGATTGCTAAAAAAATAATTGAATATTTCATGCGTAATTAGTTTATTTTTAAAGAAGATTTAGCGTATCCATCCAGTTAGCAACGGTTAGTATCGAAAAATGCAAACCTACTTTGTTCATTCTGGTTTTAATGTCTGTCATCTTACTACCCAAGTTTTCTTTCATTTGAGCAATTCCTACGCTTTTCAAAATAGATAATAGTCATTCTCTTTATTTGGAAGGATTTTAGGATTTTAGTAAAAATAATGCAACGCTCATTGTTGTTTCTACCCGCAACTTGGTCGTACAGGTTTTGTCATTTTGAAGACACAAACAACGACATCGGGTTTAATTTTTATTTAAAGAAATACTTAATATCTGACTGCTTATAGTTTAAAAACAGGGACAATCACTTATTAATCAAACAGTTTGCACACAGCAATCAATGATGTCTTAATAAAATTTACGAATGGGGTTTCGATACCGCTAAATAGTGAAGTCTTAAATTTGAAAAGAGAATTGAAGCCTTTATGTGGGAGTATGCTTAAGCTGGGGAATAAAAAAATGGTCTGCAAAATTGATTGCTGACCATTTTTTAAAGTATGGGGAATAAAAAATGGTCAGCAAATTTGATTGCTGACAATATTTTAAAGTATTCGGAAATATTATTTTCCTCCTAAGAAATATCCTAAGTTAAAACCAATTGATGGCAAAACACCGCTATATTTAACAGCAGTGTTGCTTCCGCCAAACCAATATGAAGGTCCAGCACTTACTTCAATAGTAAAGCTATCGCCTAACAACCACTGATAACCCACTTGAGCACCTGCAGAGAAAGCAGAATAAGAGAAATCGTTCAAAGTTTTGTCTTTCAATGAAGCGTATTGTACTTCAGGAGCCACATAAAATCCAGCAGGGAAATCTTTACTTGCTGAAAGATATTTGCGGTACTGTAGGCCAAGACCGAAACCATTTGTAGTAGAGCCAATATACACAGAGGCACTTGGATAAATAGAACTTTTATCTCCAATAGGCATTTCATAACCTGCGTTGATTACGCCAAATGCAAGTGTAATAGGAGCAACTTTGATAACTTGTGCTGAAACAGCAGCATTAACTGCAACAATGGTGATTAGTGTTAATAAGATTTTTTTCATGGAAACTGTTAGTTAAAAAGTGAATTATGATGGTAAAATTGTTAAATATAAGCTACAAAATTCACACCTAATTTTAAAATTCACAAAACTAATATCTAAAAAAAACATAACTATTTGATAATCAGTAGTACAAAATTATTATACGGTAAAACTATTCAAAGAATTTCTTTATCATAATGTCAAAAACTTCAATCAAAATCAAAATAATCACAATCCATTCGAGGCGGGTGGACTCTCGGTTTTGAAGTAAATCTGTAAAAAGGGTAAGATTGTCTTGAACGATTTTTAGCTTATAATCAATGTCTTGGTAACGCATTTTGAGGTCAAGGTTTTTCTTCAAACCCTTATCAATTCGCTCCAAATGCTCATTATCCCACACAATATCGGGAGCATCAAAAATGTAAAGATTGTCGATAATACTATTTTTAATGTTGAGAGTTCTACCGATGAATTTCAGTAAATCCTTTTTGGCATATTTGAAAGTGCCCGTTTTTTCCAATTCGTCAGTAATGACTTTGGTATCTTTAAAAATCTCAAAAGTCAGGTCTTCATAGTGGTCTAAAGCCACGGATTGACCGATATTCAACATCACAATTCTGATAGAATCATCCGTAATTTCAGATACTGTAATAGAATTATATTTCAACACTACCGAAACTGCGGGGTCTGTTTGAAGGTCAAAATTATCATCAAATTTGCCCTCTACTTCGTCTTCGATATAGCCTTTAATAAATTTTAAAAACTCACTTTTTTCTAAATCATTAAAATCGGCAAAAACTACTACACCGTAACTAAGGATATAGCAATACGTGCCATTTTCACGCTTGTAGAAAAGCTCAGAATTGTTGAACAGCAAGGCTTGGCTGGCATATTCATTCCGAAATTTTTTCAAGTTAATGACTTCCGATATTTGGTAGGCTTCTATTTTCATAAAAAAGGCACAAAGTGGCAAAGGCACTGAGGCACAAAGAGTTAAACGTTAGTAAAAAGTATAAAATGGAAATGACACGAAGAATTAAATTTAGTGAAAAGCACAAAGATTTCAATATTTGCAAGATTAAATTGATTAAAGATAAAATTATAACTTTTACTTTTGGCTTTGCTTTGTTGTTCCTTTTTCGCTTTGTGCCTTTCTTACCTCACCTGCCCATCTCCTGTAATAATCCATTTTTCGGTTACTAATTTTTCTAAAGCGAAAGGACCTCGGGCGTGAAGTTTTTGGGTTGAAATTCCGATTTCTGCCCCTAAGCCAAACTGTCCACCATCCGTAAATCTTGTGGAGGCATTAGTATAAACTGCCGCAGCATCCACTTCCTGTATAAACTGATGACAATAACTTGGGTTTTGAGAAACGATGGCTTCTGAATGTCTGGACGAATATTTACTAATATGTTCAATGGCTTCCGCAATGCCCGTAACCACTTTGATGGAACATTTGTAATCTAAAAATTCCCTACCAAAATCCTTAGGAGAGGCTTTTTGGAGGTATGGATACTCAATTTTCGATAAAATTAGATAAGCTATTTCATCCG
>JANPIG010000223.1:0-4891 GCA_031424875.1 Cytophagales bacterium | reverse complement strand
TTCGTACTTTAGAAAATAAGGAAAAAGAGGGTGATTGGGAGAAGATGAAAAAATGGATTAATAGTAATATTGATGTAAAAAATGCCAATATCACCGCTGTTGGAACGGGGGGTAATATTAGTAAGCTATTCAATATTTCGCCAAATCACGAAGGTGAAACCAGTATGACTTATGATGAATTGAAGCGTTTGAAAGAATATGTGGGCAGTTTTACCTACGAAGAACGCATCAACAAACTACGCCTCAATGCAGACCGTGCTGATGTCATTGTACCCGCTGCCCAAATCTATCTTTCTGCTATGAGATGGGCAGGAGCCAAAAATATTTTAGTGCCTGATTTAGGATTAAAAGATGGTATTATCAAAATGGTTTATGAGAAAATTCAGAATCGGAAGAAGGCAGGGAGTTAAGGATAAAGATCAATTTTCTGAAAAATTATGCCATAAATTTTAACTTCAAATGAGAAAAATATTATTGCTTAGTGTACTCATATTCAGCACATTGTCTTTTCAAAAAAAGGAATTTACATGGGTTGCTATTGGCGATTCTATCACCTATCTCAATGACCATCCCGATGAAACGGGTAATCGGGTCAAGAAGGGTTATATGACTTTGGTAACGGAGCAATTGCCTAATATCAAATATGTCAATCAAGGGTATAATGGTTGGACGGCTGGACTTATTGCGGATAATATTGATAAATTAAAACTGACTTCGGCAGAAGTTTATACCATATTTTTAGGTACTAATGATTGGTGGGCGGGCAGACCCATTGGCACGTTGGCAGACTATCAAAATAGCACGGGTAGTAAAACGCTCTATGGATCTTTCAAAATCATTTTGGATAAACTCAAAAGCCTAAATAAAGGTGCTAAAATTATGCTGATAACGCCCTTACAGAGGGGTGATTTTGTATATCTGACTAATTTCAAAAACAATGCTTATGGCTCGTATAAAGCCAAAAAAGATCAGCATCTTTCTCAATTAGTTGATGCAATTTTGGAAATTGGAAAAACAGAGAACTTGACCGTGATTGATTTGTATAATAAAAGTGGAATTACGCTAAAAAAAATGGTAAAATTCAAGCGTTTAAAAGATCCAAAAACGGGTAAATACAAGAATTTTACCTATCCAGAATATATTGATATTCCCTTTAATCCTGATACGGATGAATATCCTTACCCTTTGGAATCTGTGGATATGACTTATGATGGTTTGCATCCTTCCGAAAAAGGTAATGCGTTGATTTGTAAGATGTTGTATAGAGAAATGAAGAAATTTTGACTCAAAAATAAACAATGCCAAACATAAACTTCCAAACCATAGACTGGGCAAACATTGAAAAAACCGAACACCAAGGCGAAACGGGTGTAGCGTATTGGCAAACCAAACAATTTGAAGGGTTGAGAGTCAGAATTGTTGAATATTCTCCTAATTATTTAGCTGACCATTGGTGCGAAAAAGGTCATTTTGTTCAGTGTTTAGAAGGAGAATTTATTAGTGAATTGGCTAATGGTGAAACCTTTACCTTATCAAAAGGCATGACGTATATCGTTTCAGATGAATTAAGTTCGCACCGTTCTCTTTCTGCCAATGGCGTTAAATTACTAATTATTGACGGTGATTTTTTGAAATTAGTATAGTATAAAATTGCAGTTTCTGACTTTTATATATTAAAAATATTTAAGTATTTTTCTGAAGATATTAGTGTGTTAGTTGTGCTAATGTTTTGATAATGAGCAACTTAATTCTATAATTCATATTTCAAGTCTCATATTTGCTTTAATCTCTCATCAACAAATATAAACAATCTTAAAAAAAATATTCAGTGAAAAAAATTGTATTATCGCTTTCCCTCTGCTTCTACGGATTCGGAATTTTTGCTCAAAAAATTAATGAAAAATATGAGTATCATATCAATAAAGCTACCAGCCCAATCAAAATTGATGGTAGGGTAGATGATGAAGAATGGACACGCTGCGAAACCGCCAAAGATTTCTGGATGATAACTCCCGCTGATACTTCGCATGCCAAGTCCAGAACGGAAGCAAAATTCACTTACGACGATAAATTCCTTTATTTCTCCGCTATAAACTACCAACAAACCGAAGCGCCATACGTGGTAGAATCTTTAAAAAGAGATTTTAATTTTGGGAGAAATGATAATCTTTGGTTGATTCTTGAACCTTTTAATGACCTGACAAATGGTTGGGTTTTTGGCACAAATGCCGCAGGAGCTCAGTTTGATGGCCAAATTTCGGAAGGTACAAACCTAAACCAAAATTGGGATAATCGCTGGATCTCACAGACCACTTTCGACGGTAAAAAGTGGACTTTGGAAGTAGCAATTCCTTTCAATTCCTTACGATATAAAGCGGGTGAAACTCGTTGGGGCATGAACTTTAGTCGGCTCGATTTAGGTTCAAACGAGAAGTCATCTTGGGCACCTATTCCTCGTCAATTTTTCTCCATTACGCTTGCTTATACGGGTACACTTGTGTGGGACAACCCTCCCCCAGCACCCAAAACCAATATCTCCATTATTCCTTATGTACTGGGAGCAGCCAGTACTAATTTTGAGAAAAATGAGAATGCAGTTTTCAGAAAAGACTTTGGTGGAGATGCCAAGATTGCCCTAACTCCTTCCCTGAATTTAGACTTAACAGTCAATCCAGATTTCTCGCAAGTGGATGTAGATCAGCAGGTTACTAATCTAAATCGCTTTGAATTGTTCTTTCCCGAACGCCGTCAGTTTTTTCTTGAAAACTCTGATATTTTTAATAGTTTTGGAGGACAAGAAACCCGTCCATTCTTCTCTCGCAGAATTGGTTTAGGTACACCCATACAATATGGAGCAAGACTAAGCGGCAAGATTGATAACAACTGGCGAGTAGGCGTTTTGAATATTCAAACCAGCGGAAACAAGGACAGTTCTGTGGCACTCCCAACCTATAACTACTCCGTGTTTGCTTTGCAAAGAAAACTTTTTTCACGTTCTAATATTAGCATGATGGTAGTGAATAAAGATGGGATTGGGTTTGAGAATTTTAACGAGAAAAAAGGGTTTAATTCCTACAATAGAAATGTAGTTTTGCAGTACAATTTAGCCTCAAAAAATAACTTTTGGAATGGAAAAATAGCACTGATGAAATCCTTTTCACCTCAATTCAATAGCGATGATTGGACGCAACTTATTGACCTTGTTTATAATACCCAAGTATGGCATCTTGGAATGACGTTTTCACGAGTAGGAGAAAATTATCGTTCAGAGGTAGGTTTCGTGCCTCGCAGAGGTTATACGTATATCGAACCGTCGGCAGCTTATTTATTTTATCCCAGAAAATCTGATAGTAAAGTCGTTTCTCATGGACCCAAAATATTTAGTTTTATGTCCACTAATAATAACGAAAATGTACCTATAACGACCACTTTATCTTCTGACAATTCAAGCACAATAGCTTTTATTTACAATATTAATTTCAGAAATCGTGCTACCTTAAATGCTTGGACTGGATACGATAATACAACTTTATTCTCGCAGTTCAACCCAGTAAATCCCTATTCCAGAGAGTTTTACGTACAAAATAGGAGTCATCATACTTGGAATTCTTGGGGGACTGAATTTGTTTCCACTTCTCGCACATTGTTTACGTATGGATTCAGTTCTCGCTACGGAGGATATTATGGCGATGGTACTCGTTTACGTCTCAATACTTCCATTGGCTACCGTTTTCAGCCCTACGTAGGTCTTTCATTATCAGCAGAATATAACAAAATTGAAGGTGTGAAAGTTTATCAAAGTAGCGATAGTAAACCAGCTCTAGGTGGTTCAAATTTTTGGTTAATTCAATCTAAATTTGATGTTACCTTTACCAATAAATTATTCTGGACAACCTATATTCAATCAAATGGACAAGTAAATAATGTAAATGTCAACAGCAGAATTCAATGGCGATATAAACCCGCTTCGGATATTTTCTTGGTATATTCTGATAATTATTTACCCTCAGATTTAGGTATAAAGAATCGCTCCATTGTGTTGAAATGGAATTATTGGTGGAATATTTAGGAACTTATATTTTCTTTCGTTTTTTAACACAAATTAACCACACTCAAACAATAAAAATCTCGAACTTTACATTGTTATAATTGAGTGTTAGTCAGTCTATTTTACTGAACCTCTAAACGGCGGAAAGCCGCTAAACATCAAACAACTAAAACTATGCAATATTCAATCCTCTGGGCAGACGACGAAATAGATTTGCTTAAACCTTATATAATGTTCCTTACACAAAAAGGATATGATGTAACACCCGTAAACTCTGGGAATGATGCTTTGGAAGAGGTTACCAAGAAGAAATATGATGTTGTTTTCTTGGATGAAAATATGCCAGGAATGACGGGTTTGGAAGTCCTTCCGAAGATAAAACAGTTGAAGCCAAATTTGCCTGTGATAATGATCACAAAGTCGGAGGAGGAATATATTATGGAGGAAGCAATCGGTTCTAAAATTGCTGATTATTTGATTAAACCTCTGAATCCCAACCAGATACTACTTTCTGTTAAAAAGATTTTGGATAAAAAACGATTGGAAGAAGAAAAAACCAATTTGCTTTATCAACAAGAATTCCGTCAATTAGCTAATCGTTATCAGGATAAAATGGATCATGCCGAATGGGCAGAAGTTTATAAACAATTGTTGTTTTGGGAACTGGAAATTGACCGTACCGAAAACAAATCTATGGCGGAGGTAATGAATATGCAGAAAGCCGAAGCCAATTCTAATTTCTCAAGATTTATCACTCAAAATTATGAGGATTGGCTTAACGAACCCAAAGCCAATAAGCCCATTTTGTCGCATCAATTGATGCGTAAGAAGGTTTTTCCTTTG
>JANPIG010000222.1:0-7427 GCA_031424875.1 Cytophagales bacterium | reverse complement strand
AATTTTACTGAAATCAAAATTAGTTATACATGCAAGCAAAAAACGGGTATATTGACGTATGGGAATTTTTGAATTATAATTTTGTATAAATTTGTTTTGTAGATAAACAAGTAAAATTATGACAGCTGTATCAAAACCATTGTCGAATATTCAAATGGAATTATTAAAGCTTTATTCAATGAATATTGACGAAAAAGATTTACTCCATTTTAAAAATTATTTAGCCCAATTTTTCATGCAAAGAGCCATTGATGAAGCTGATAAGGTTTGGGACTAAAAGGGTTATTCCAATAAATTGATGGAGCAATGGGTAAATGAAGAACAACAATGAGATTAGTTATTGATACCAATATTTTGGTTGCTTCACTAGCCAGTAAGTCAAGATGTCATTGGATTATTCAGGCATTAAGATAAGGTAAATTTGAGCTTTGTGTTACCGAAGAGATTTATCTTGAATATGAAGAGGTTTTAAAGCAAAAATATAACGTCATTATTGCAAATGCTTTCTTGAATTCATTGAAAGAGTTATCAAATGTGGTTCAAACTGATATTTTTACAAATGGCTTTTGATTCAGTCTGACCCTGACGATAATAAATTTGTGGATTGTGCAGTGGCTGGAAACGTAGATTTCTTAGTTACGAATGATAAACATTACAATATCTTAAAAACGATTGGATTTCCACCAATTAATGTGATTTCTTTGGAGGAGTTTGAAGAGATTTGGTGGGGTGACTTGAAAAATGAAACAATTAAAGGTAAAAACTATAAAATTGAAGTTAGAAATAATAATGTAACAATAATTTTTAAGCATAATAAATCCTTTATAAAATATCCAATTATTAAAAATGATTTACTTGTATTTAGTAATGACGGTTCAATGTGTTCAAACTTGATTGAACATTTATCTGATAAAACATGGGTTGCAAAAGATATAACACTTCTTTACGACCTTGCTGAACTTACACAAAAATCATTTCCTTTAAATGGAATAAATTGGGAAACTACTTTTTTTAATGTTGCTTTTGGTGCTTACACTGATCGTTTACAAAATAAAAATAACAAATCTTTTTTCGACTCTGTTATGGATAAGATAAGAACTAATATAAATGAGAGTTTAGATGCTGAACTCATGAATAATTTAAAAGAAGGAGTAAGAGAAGAGCTAAGAAAAAGAAAGATTATTTAATTAACCCCGCCAAAATCTTAATCCCCTCATCAAAACTAACTGGATTATACCCCAAAACGGAAATAGCTTTATCTAAAATAAACCCTGTGCGAGGCGGACGCTTGGCGGCTTGTGTGAAAGTATCAGCGTTTACAGGCGTAATTAAAGTTTTATCCAAACCAAAGAAATCAGCCGTTTTGATTGCCATTTCATAAGGAGTCAGAAAGTCTTTGCCTGAAATGTGAAAGATACCCTCGGCTTTTTTGCTTACTACTAAATAACAACCCCTTGCTAAATCTTCAGCAAGGGTAGGCGTGCGAAATTGATCGATTACTACTTTGATATTTTGCTTGGCTTCTAATGATTTTTTTACCCACAGAATAATATTGCTTCGGCTCATATCATGAGTAATTCCATAGACTAAAACCGTTCTGATGATACTCCAGGGGCATTTTGACCGTTTTACTACCGCTTCACCTGCATATTTGCTCCAACCATAAAAACTCAAAGGATTGGGCAAATCTTCCTCAGAATAAGGTCCAGACAAACCATCAAATACAAAGTCAGTAGAGAGATAGCAAAAGAAAATTTGGTGTTTTTCAGCTGATTTTACTAAATATTCAGTGGCTTTCACGTTCAATGTCCAACACAAATCTTTTTCATTTTCGCATTGGTCAGCATTAGTCATGGCGGCGGTGTGGATGATGGCATCTGGACGAGAGTTTTCAATTACCTCTGCTACTTGTTCAGGATTAGTGATATCCATTTCTATATATTCATAACCGTTTGTAAAAGGAATACGATTTTTACCTTTTGAAGTAGCCATTAATTGAATATCAGAGTTTTGTGATAAAAGTGCCACTAATTTTTGCCCTAATAATCCATTGGAACCTGTAATGAGCATTTTCATATTAAATGAGTAAAGAGAAGATTTAGCTCTTTTTGTGTTATAATTTTATAAAAATTGATGATTTAATATTGTAAAAGTAAAGATATAGATTGGTAACTAAATCTTAAAAAAAGCCAATCGTTATTAGCGATTGGCTTTTTTTAATTTTAAATTCATCATTTACAATCCTTTTCCTGTTGCCGCCCAATAAATTCCTCCATATACATGGTCTAAGAAAGTTTGATCTGAATAAATTACAGGAATATGCCCTAAAGCAGTGTAAAATGCTCTACCACCGTCATAATTATGATACCATGAAACGGGGTGTGTTCCCATGCCTTTTCCTTCATTATCACCCCATTTAGCATAAGGGGCATAAGATTTTTCATCCACTGAAACCAACACTTTCAAATCACTTGCATTGGCAGGAGTTTTAAATTCATACCACTCATCCGTCCAAAGAAGTTTTTTCGGAAAACGCTCCATACCAGGAAAATTACTATCATTTACAGTCAAATATGCCGTTTGTTGTTGTGGGTGAATCTTGAAATACATTCCTACCATTTTTCCATACCAAGGCCAATCATATTCCGTATCTGATGCACTATGAATTCCTACAAACCCTTTGCCAGATTTAATAAATTTTTCAAAAGCTGCTTGTTGATCTTCATTCAAAACATTACCCGTAGTATTCAAAAAGATAACGGCATTATATTTCTCTAAACCTTTATCATTAAAGATAGTAGCATTTTCATGCCAATCTACACTAAAAGTATTACGCTCTGCCAATTTTTTGATAGCTATTACGCCCTCATTAATGGATTCGTGGTGAAATCCGTCGGTTTTAGTAAACAGTAATACCTTGAATTGTTGCCCTAAAACGGAAAACTGAAGAAAAAGAAGACCTATGAAGGCAAATTTGAGAAAAATATTTTTCATTGTGCTTTTGGTTGGTAAAATGTATGAAAATTAAACAAATATCGAAAAATAACCCTTACAAGTGTTTTTAAATACTTGTAAGGGTTACGTATATAAGCCAAAACAAACAAAATTCTACTCATGAACAGCTTCCAGTTCTTGTTGATTTACTACTTCAATTTGCTCAAACAATTTCGCTTTTAAAGTCTCCTTTAGAGTAGTTTTAAAGAACTTTTTATGAATATCAAAAGGCTCCATTCCACATTCGGTAGGAGAAGCACAACGTCTAAAAGAACCATCTTCTTGCATTTCATAGGCGTTTACGTTGTCTTTCAGATTCCAATCTAAAATATGAATTGCTTGCTGTTTTACATTATGATTATAAATTTCAAAAAGCGACTCAATTCTACGGTCAAAGCTCCGCACCATCATATCAGCAGAACCGCCATACACTTTAGGTTCGTTATTATTGTGAAAATAATAAATACGAGTATGTTCTAAGAAATCGCCTACAATAGAACGCACCGTAATATTATCTGAAAGCCCCTTGCGATGGGGACGCAAACAGCAAATTCCCCTTACAATCAAACGTATAGGCACACCCGCCTGCGAGGCTTTATAAAGTTCATCAATTGAATCTTTGTCTTGTAAGGAATTAATTTTCAAGCAAATGCCACTTGGAAGTCCCGCACGTGCGTTGTCAGCTTCATGACGAATCATCTCTACCAAACGGTTGCGCATATCACGGGGGGCCGTAATAAGCCTCTCATAAGAATGTGGTTGGGAGTGGCCCGTAATGACATTGAAAAACTCCGAAATGTCTCTGGTCAAAACATCATCAGTTGTCAGAAGCCCAATATCTGTGTAAAGTTTTGCGGTATCTTCATTATAATTTCCAGAAGAAAGATGGGCATAACTTCTTACTCTATCTCCCTCATTTCTAATTACTTGCAGAAGTTTTGTATGCGTTTTTACCCCTGGTATTCCGTAAATTACAAAACAACCTGCTTTTGAAAGCCTTTGAGCTTCACGGATATTGTTTTCTTCATCAAAACGAGCTTTTACCTCAAATAAAACCGATACGTGTTTGCCATTTTCAGCCGCATGAAGAAGGGCTTCGGCAATGCGTGAATTTTTGGATATTCTGTATAAAGTTATCTTAATTGCCAAAACTTGAGGATCTTCGGCGGCTTGTTCCAACAATTGTAGAACAGGTTCAAAATTGTTATAAGGATGATGCAACAGAATGTCCCCTGCTTGCATTTCTTCAAAAATATCATCAATTTTCGGACCACTCAAACCCAAAGCTGGTACGGCAGGACGTTGAAGAACTTGTTTGGCTTTAAATTCGGGATGTCTAATAATTTGCCAGAAGGCGCTAAAATCCAAAAGGTTATTGGAATGAAAAATGCCATTTTTCTCAATTTTCCATCGCTTCATCATCATTTCAAGCATCCAATCTGACGAACCCGACTCAATTTCAACTCTGGTAACTCTACCTAAACGGCGGTCTTTGATTTTCTTTTTGATTTCATCAATAAAATCTGTTTCAGAATCTTCGTGTTCCACCAAATCAAAGTCGCCATCACGGGTCAATCTGAATAATGAAACAGCTTCAATTTCAACGTTTTTATATAATTTCCAGATTTCATGACGAATAATTTCTTCAATAGGAATAAACATTATTTCATCCTCTCTTTCAATCACATAGAAGCGTTGAAGGTTCTGCGGAATTTGTACAAAACTAATTTTTCTGTTTTCATTCTTGCCATTATCATTTCGCTCATTCTCACTTTTTGTAACGATACCAAAAATTAACGTTTTGGCTAAAAGACTCGGAAAACTGTGCGTATGATCAAACACCATAGGCGTAAGCATCGGATAGATAGTGCGATTGAAATAATCTAAAATTTGTTCAGTCTCTTCATTGTTCAATTCATTAATTTTGGCAATTCTGAATCCATTTTCCATAAATTCAGGTATCAATTCTTCTTGATACATCCTTTGCATTTCCTGGACAAATGCTTGTGAAGCAGCCATTAAGGTTTTTTTGAAAGGAATTTCACGCAAACCAGAATAATCGGTTCGCTCTTTGCCATAATCAATGTAGTTATAAAGTGAAGCCACCCGGATAGTAAAAAATTCGTCCAGATTAGAGGCGGTAATGGCTAAAAATTTTAATCTTTCAAAGATATTTCTGCGTGTGTCTCGGGCTTGGTCAAGGACTCGTTCGTCAAATTTTAACCAGCTTAAATCTCGACTAATATAATCCGATTTTTCAATTACATCTGCCGATTTATTTATCACTTTTTCAAGACGACGTTTTTCTTCGGGTGTCTGTTTAGTATTCATAAAATTATTCAAAAAGGAAAACAAATTACTGACCAGAGTATGTTTAACTCTGTTGCGTTTTCTAAACTTTGGAATCATCCCAGTCATTGCTTTTCTAACGGTTTTCTTTTTTTACAAGTAAAGGATTAAAAAATTCAAAGGTGGTTTAATGTAATTTACAATTAGTACGATTCATGATTGAAAATACATTTGGATGTTACTGCTTGATTTAATTTTATTTTTACAAAATTAAAATTAAACTAATTCGTAGCCAGTTTTTCTATATTATCTTCTTATAATCAGTTCAACGCTTAATTTGAAAAAAATAGTATTCAAAACCTTGATTATAAGTATAATTCCTCATTATATTACTCGTAAAGATAGTGCCAAACAAAATAATTTCGTTATTTTGCCAAATATTAGCTTCTTATTAAAATGAATCTTAAAAAACTTACAGACGAACAACTGGTTTCGATGTTTATCGAAACTCAAAAAAATGCTTATTTTGAGCAATTATATGACCGCTATTCTGATAAAGTTTATCGGAAATGTTTATCGTTTGTAAAAGACGATGCCAAAGCCGAAGACTTCACCCACGATATCTTTATCAAGTTGGTTCTCAATATGGCTTCCTACAAAGAAACTGCCAAATTCTCAACTTGGTTATATTCAATTACTTATAATTACTGTATCGACCAAACTCGGATTTCCAAGAAATACTCAGAAGTTGGTTTGGATGATAATTTTGATGCTCCCGATGATGACGATGATGCAGAGATGGCAGAGCTTGAAGCTCAACGCCTCAACAAAGCCATGCAACAGATTTTGCCAGAAGAGAAGACTATCTTGATGATGAAATATCAGGACGATTTAAGTATCAAAGACATTGCAGAATCATTGGATATTTCAGAAAGTGCCGTCAAGATGAGATTGTTACGTGCCAAAGAAAAACTTCGCAAAGTCTATTTAGAAGGTGTTTTATTTTGGGGTGTTATTATTGGAAAACTGTTAAGTCTTTTTTTAAGAAATGATTAGAACTTTAAATTTGAAAATGTATTAATCCAGCAATCATTGTCAAAATGAAAAACATTGCCAAATTATCAAATTAACAAATTTCCCATATTAGCGTAATGCCCAACGAAAATCCATTTAAACTCATTGAATCCCACGGACAAGTGCCAGAGCATTTGAAGAAAGCTCTAGTTGCGGAAATAGATACCATCCGCAACGCTTCCACACTGATTGAGTTGTTTGTGGGTAACTTTGTAAATGCCTTAACCGCCTCATTTTCAAATGGAAGTGATGATACTTTGGCATAAACGTAGAACCATTGAACCCGTATAAGTTTTAAAATACTATTACTGGTTAATTTATATACTATTAACTCAAAACTATTCACTATCCCCAAGCCATGCCAAATATTCAAGACATTCTGATTGATACTTTCCGAAAACTTCTAGAACAACTCACGAGTTTTATTTCAAGTTTTATACCTGCTATAATTGTATTGGTAATTGGAATATTTGTGGCCAAACTTGTTAGAAAAGGATTACAAAAAGCGCTTAGTAAAGCTAATGCTGATAAATTGGGCGACAAATTGAATGAAATTGACATTATTAAGAAAATGGGAGAATTAAAATTGAGTCAATTGATTCCATCTATTCTTTATTATTATATAGTATTGATGTTCATTCAGATATCTACTGCTCTTTTGGGCATGAAAGCTCTTACGGATATGGTTGCGTCTGTTATGGTGCTAATACCGAAATTGATTGTAGCATCAATCATGGTTTTTGCGGGTATTATGATAGCCGAGGCTTTGAAAAATGCCGTAGTTAATATCTGTAAATCATTAAAAATTGATTCTGGAAAATTGTTGGGAAGTATAGTATTTTCCTTTTTCTTGATAATTGTACTCATTGCCGCTTTAAAACAAGCAGGAATTGAAACTAGTTTGTTAGAGTCGAGTTTTAATCTCATCATTGGGGGAATTATTTTTGCTTTTGCCGTGGGGTATGGTATGGCTTCACGAGATGTTTTATCTAATATTTTATCCAGTTTTTATTCCAAAAATAAATTTAAAGAAGGTCAAACTGTGGCAATTGATGGCGTAAAAGGAGAAA
>JANPIG010000221.1:0-4423 GCA_031424875.1 Cytophagales bacterium | reverse complement strand
GGGTTATACTACTGATTTTCCAGTAGAACAATTTTACCGTGAAGCCAGAATTCACCCCATCCACGAAGGTACAACGGGCATTCATGGCTTAGATTTATTGGGTAGAAAAATCATTATCAAAAACGGAAAATCATTGCAACTATTGGTGGCTGAAATGTTGAAAACAATTGAAAAAGCAAGCTCAATTGACCGTTTAAAGCCTTTTGCCCAAAAATTGCAAGCATATTTAGGCAAAACCGACACGGTAACAAAACACCTTTTGAGCTTAGCGAGCAAGGATTTGGAAATCTTTTTATCGGATGCCACTTTGTATTTAGAACTCTTCGGAATCATGACAATATCGTGGCAATGGTTGGTGCAAGCCATCAAGGCAGAAGCGGCTTTACAGGCAGGAGCAACGGGCGATGATTACGATTTTTATCAAGGCAAAATCTTTACGCTACGGTATTTTTATGAATATGAATTAGTAAAAATTGACTCTTTGATGAAGAGGCTTTTGAGTGAGGATAATGTGACGGTGGAGATGGAGGCGGGATGGTTTTGATTTATAAAAATAAGCCAAAAACAAGATAATATCAACAGTATTATTAATTTTACGTATTCCCTAACCAAAACTATAATCACCACTAAATGACTGAGATTTCATATTCTTTTGAACAATAGCATGAAAACCAACGAAAAAAAGACTCTTGAAACTCGTAAAACTGGCGAACAAATTTTACAGCAAAAACTTATTTCAGCTAATCAATTTTTGAGAAAAGCTAATTTAGATATTGTTTATAAATCAGCATCTTCAACTAAAAAAACGTTTGTCGTTTCTTTAATTTAGCTAATTACCGCCTTTGTTTGAATTTTCTACAATTACTCTTAAGTCATCATGCTCCAAGTTCAGGCCCTAAAATTTACTTCATTTAACCAGCCATTTGCGTGTTGGTGACTCATAATTGGTTGGGGAAAACTCCATCAATGGCAAAAAAATAATTACTCAGTTCAATAAAAAATAATAGATTAGAAGAATCTTATTCACAATTCACCGTTAAATAAAAAAACGTTAGAAAATTTCCTATTTAATGAATTTTCTAACGAATAATCATGTTTTTTCAATAACTTTAAGGCTTTTAGTTGTATGTAATGTGTGTTTGATATAAGGTTCGAAGTATTTAATTAATAGATTACTTATTAAGATATTTTATTTCTAATTGCTCAGAGATGGCTATCTTTATAATACTTTAACAAGGGGCATAACACATACATCACCAAAATATTTTCACTAAAAATTCACAAAAATTGACACTAATTAAATCTATATCCGGCATCAGAGGTACTATTGGAGGCAAGCCTGGCGAGGCACTAACTCCCCTTGATGTTGTGAAATTTACCGCCGCATACGGTACGTGGTTGAAGCGTAGAGAACCTAAAAATCTTAAAATTGTGGTGGGTCGAGATGCTCGTTTATCGGGCGATATGGTCTCGAAATTAGTCTGTGGAACGCTTCAGGGCATTGGTTTTGATGTGCTTGATTTAGGACTTTCTACCACGCCAACCGTTGAAGTTGCTGTTCCTTCTGAAAAAGCTTCGGGCGGAATTATCCTTACGGCAAGTCATAATCCAATCCAATGGAATGCCCTCAAATTATTGAATTCAGCAGGTGAATTTATTTCTGGTCAAGATGGGGAAGATATGCTCAAAATCGCTGAAAATGAAGATTTTGACTTTGTGGATGTCAAGAAATTGGGCTTATACACCAGCGATGATACTTGGCTTCAGAAGCATATTGACATGATTTTGGCATTGCCTTTAGTGGACGTTGAAGCCATCAGAAATCGTAATTTTAAGGTCATTGTTGATGCGGTGAATTCTTCGGGAGGCATTGCCGTTCCGATGATGTTGGAGGCTTTGGGCGTAACCCAAATCACAAAACTTCATTGTGAACCTACAGGGCATTTTGCACACAATCCAGAACCCTTACCCGAAAACTTGAAAGATATCACAAAGGCAATCGAAAAGGAGAAATTTGATTTAGGAATTGTCGTAGATCCAGATGTGGATAGACTCTGCTTTATGAGTGAAGACGGTTCTCCTTTTGGCGAAGAATATACCCTTGTGGCGGTAGCAGATTACGTTTTGCAAAATAAAAAGGGTAATACTGTTTCCAACCTCTCTTCAACCCGTGCCCTGCGTGATGTAACTGAGGCAGCAGGAGGGAAATACTATGCCTCAGCAGTGGGAGAGGTGAATGTGGTAACGTTGATGAAGTCTTCAAATGCCGTAATTGGTGGGGAGGGCAATGGAGGAATTATATATCCAGAATTGCACTATGGACGTGATGCGCTGGTGGGTATTGCTCTGTTTCTCACGCACTTAGCAAAATCGAACAAACGAATTTCAGCATTAAGAAAAAGCTATCCTGAATATTATATTTCTAAAAATAAAATAGAATTAACTGCCGATGTGGACGTTGATGCGGTATTGGAAGGCATTAAGAAAAAGTATAGCAAAAACCCCATTAACAGTAGTGATGGCGTAAAAATTGAGTTTGACAAAGAGTGGGTACATCTCCGCAAATCTAATACCGAACCCATCATTAGGATATATTCAGAGTCGGACTATATGACCAAAGCCGATAATTTAGCGAAGAAATTAATGAGTGATATTAAGGATGTGGTGGCTGGGAAGTAATCCTAAAATATAAATTAATCTTAACAGAATGTCAGGCTAAACCCCTGACATTCTGTGTTTTAAAGTGTTTGTAAATCAAAATCATACAAATTAATACACTTCCTGTAAAAGTACATTATTGCTTTCATCCATAATTTTACCTCCTAGGAGGTATTTGAGTAAAAAAGAATGAGCTGTTATTTTGATAAAAAATTAACGCACAATCCAAATGCTCAAAATACCATTTCTAAGTCTTCTCAGACTCAATTTTCTTACAGTCTTAACTATTCCACAAAATATTTTGGGGTATTTTACCAGACGGTTTTCAAACTCCAAAACAATAGCAACTCTGCACCACTAAATGGCAATTTTAGGTGGATTATCGTGCATTGAAATATGCCATTGTAAGAATTTAACAAAACGCAGAAACAATAAAAAAATGAAAATGAAACCCTATAATTCGTTCTTGATACTGTCAAAATTGATAATTTTTCTTTGTTTGACGAGTGTAACTTTTGAGTCTTTTGCTGGTGCTTGTAACTGCGTCTGTTGTCATTGCGACCGTATTACTTGCGGTAGGGTATCTTATGACAAAAAAATATTAACTCAAGTAAAGTACACCGACACCTAACTATTGAACCTAAAACCAAGTGCCGAAAAAGCGATGGAAAAATCGGTAGCGACTACCAATAGTGCCATCACAATTACGCAAGCTGACTTTCAAAATATCGCTCAAAACGGCAATTCATGGATAGATTTTTTGAGTAAAACAACTTCTTTTACTATGAATATTGGTACTGTCAATACTTCAAGTCCGCAAACTTTTACATTACCAACCAATCTATTGAGCTATTTTAATAATTACAGTCGCTTGGATTTCATTAATGAATCTGCATTAGACCCCAGTTTGCAAATTGCGGGCGGAGATGTAGTTGCACGGAAATTGATGATTGATAGCAACGATAATGCCGTTTATCAGTATTATCATGCGGACATTGCAAACGATGGAGTTTATATACTCGGTACAAGTTGGGATATGTATGATGAAGCAGATGAAAATTTTGATGAAGAAGTAGATTATGAATTTTTTGATGCTCCTCTGGATTTGAATGATGAAATTACTACTATTACAGAAGAAATTGATTATGAAACAAATTTAGCTTTGGTTCAGATAAAAGAAATAAAAACAGTCAATGGTTATGGCTCGCTCGTATTGCCTAATGGGAGTTCGGTGAATTGTTTAAGGGTGGGTATTGTCAGGGAAAAACGTACTCGTACCAACGGAAACGACCCTTTCCCAGTAAATCCAGATGTAAATGGCACTACCAATGCGATTGCTTTTCTGACTAAACAAGGACATTATTTCACGGCTGATGTATCGGCTACTTCGGGGACAGCTATATTGACAGGTCTTAATTATCGGTTTATTCAAGCCACCAATACATTAGAAGAAACCAGTAGTATCAGAATTAACAATGATAGTAAATCCGTTGCGATAAATGCTACCGATGATGTTGCTCATAGCTCTGCAATTTTAGATGTTCAGAGTAATAACAAAGGCGTTTTAATTCCGAGAGTTACGCAAGCCAACCGCCCAGCCAATCCAGCCGATGGATTATTAATTTATCAAATTGACGGCACGAAGGGACTTTATGTTTATATCAGTGGCATTGGTTGGAAAAGATTGGCTACTGAATAGTTTTAAACTTTTTAAAAAGCGAAAACGTCCTTAGGTATAAGGATTACAAAAACAAAAAAATAAAAT
>JANPIG010000220.1:0-1059 GCA_031424875.1 Cytophagales bacterium | reverse complement strand
GTTCATTCGTGGTTAGATTTAAGAGAGTATATTGGTATAATGTGAGCTATTTCTTACTGGATATACTTTATCGAGTTCTAAAATTCTCCAATCAATATAGTCAATTATCAGACTTTCTTTTATCAGGTTTTCTAACCTAATATTTTGAATGAATAACTCTACTTTCTCTTCTACTTCATGCAAATCTAATTCTGCGTCTGATAATGAAAACCAACCAATTGCTGGATAAGAGTTACCATGTGAATTACTTACTGCTACTAAATCATACTCATCATTTTCTACAATAATCTGAGGCATCTTTAATCGTAAAACTTCTAAACACTTTACAATAAGGTCTAAATTCCATTCTAAATCAACGTATATTGAAGGTTCAATTAGTGTATAATTTCTCATGGTTTATTTTTTTGAAGGAATCTTAAATTAGTTGAGACCATTACTACGACCACAAATGAGGCAAACAGGCTATTTGCTATCTGATTTTTTATGAAAAAAGTAATACATCACTGAGCCAAAAACACCAATAAATATGACTCTTTTCCAGTCTAAATCAGTTAAAGCGTTTGATATAGGCTGATGGTCTAATAGATTATTGATAACTTCATAGATATAAGCTCCAAGTCCTAAACCTAACCCAATTTTTATGAATGTATTATTTTTCATATTTAGTTTTTGATTAAAATTAAAAAAATGTATTTGTGAAACTATTAATCCATATTTTATCCAATTCGTAGTTTCAGTCAAACATAGAAAGATTTTCTCCGTTTGCCAAATATTTTAATTGAACGGTGAAATTTTTATTACCACTATTTTCAAAAGAAAATACAAAAAACACTAAATTGCATCTATGAAATTAACCAATTCTGAAAATGCTTTTATTGCAAAAGAGAAGATTCTTGATTATTTGCTTGATGAAGAGAATTCAAAAGGGAAGAGTGTTTTCTTTAATCTTTTTGGTTATTTCAAGGATAATTTTGAAGATTTAGCGATAGACTTAATCAAATTGGCTTCTTCGGGAGAAGTTTCAGAAACTGAACAAACAAAATTTGGTTTGAAATTTAT
>JANPIG010000219.1:0-2117 GCA_031424875.1 Cytophagales bacterium | reverse complement strand
AGCCATTGGTAATTTACAACCCGCTGATTTTCTGGCGATTGTGGAAAATTTAAAAACTTATTGTGATTATATTGAAACAAAAATCAAAGCAATTGCCGACTACGGTTCGGAAGCCATTGAAAATGCGGAGATTGATATTGAAGATTTTTATTACAGCAAAAATGGTGTTGGGGCGTATTTCCAAAAATTGCGATATACCGATGTCTTCTACAAGGCTAACTCTTATGTTCATAAGGCTTTGAATGATAATATGTGGTATTCTAAAACGCAAAAACCTGCTGTAAAAAGCTCAATTGATGGTATTGCTGACGAATTAAGGCTCTATTTGGAACAACTCATTAATATTCACGAACAAGAAAAGCCAAAATATTTACTGTTTAAAGAAGTAGGGAAACAACTTAAAAAGTTAGCTTTATTGAGTCAATTAAAAAAGGAAATTGCTGATATTCAGAATGATACGGGCCAGATTCATATTTCAGAATTTAACCGTAAAATTATGGAAATCGTTATGACGGAGCCTATACCCTTTGTCTATGAACGTTTGGGCGAAAAGTACAACCATATTTTGATTGACGAATTCCAAGATACTTCCACTTTGCAATGGCATAATTTCTTGCCTTTGGTAGAGAATTCTTTAGCAAACGGTCATTTCAATCTTGCCGTGGGAGATGCTAAACAGTCTATTTATCGCTTCCGAGGTGGCGAGATGGAGTTGATTGTTCATCTGCATAAAGATAATTTGGAGGAATTGGTGAAGGGTAATGAAGACAATGATTTTTTGATAGAAAGATATGCCAGCGTTCGCCCATATTTGAAGGCCGAAAACCTTACTACCAATTATAGGAGTGCGTCTGAAATTATAAAATTTAACAATGATTTCTTTCAATTCATTAAAGAATCTCCTGATAATGAGGTGCTTGCTCCTAAATTACCAAAAGTGTTCGATGATTTTTTTGCTCAGGAAATCCCACCAAATGCTAAATCAGGTGGACATGTTGAAATAGATTTTTTGACCGATGAGCAGGAGGATGAACTGATGTGGGGGCGAATTCAGGAGTTAATTCAAGAGGCACTTTTGGCAGGATATTTTTATGATGACATAGCAATTCTTTGTCGTAAGAATAAACATTCTCGGATTATTGCCAACCTTTTGAAAGATGAAAATATACCCGTTATTTCTACAGATTCTTTGAGTTTAGCTTTCTCAGAGGCAGTCAATTTGACGACATCTTTAATGAAAGTGGTTCAAAATCCAGAAAATGCTTTAGCAAAATATGAAGCAATTTATCTCTTTTATCGAGTAGTTTTAGAAAGAATTCCGAATACTACTGACAATAAAATTATCAAGCAAGCCATTGAATCTAAAGATATTAACCTGTTTTATGGATTGATTGAAAGTCAAGGATATGTCCTTAACGCCTTCCGTTTGCAACAAATGGCATTATTTGAAATTGCGGAGAAAATTATTAATACCTTCAATCTTTTTAAACATCATAAAGAGTTAGATTTTCTGTTCAGATTTCTGGATGTTTTGATAGAATTTCAAAATAAACGAAGTACACACCTTACTGATTTTATTCTATTTTGGGAACAAAAGAAAAATACCCTATCTATTTCTACACCCGAAGACCAAAATGCCATTACAGTTACGTCCGTACACAAGGCAAAAGGACTTGAATTTCCAGTGGTGATAGTCCCTTATTGCGACTGGTCGATGGATACTAATAACTATTCTGAAATTTGGGCAAAATTACCTCCAGAAGTGGAATTTAAACCAAATTTATCCACAACTTTGGAATATGCACCTCTAAAAGTGAGCAGTGTTCTTGCTCAAACTGCTCTTGCACCAGAGTATCATGCCGAGAAGGAAAAGACTTTTTTAGAGAGTTTGAATATGCTTTATGTAGCGTTAACTCGCCCCACAGAAAGGCTGTATTTGATTGTAAAACAGGATGCTTTTAGGTTTGATAAAACGGTTGGAAATCAGTTGTATCGCTTTGTGGGTTGCCCTGTAATCGAGAAAGGCGACAGGCATATTGAAATCATTAATCAAGGTAGTGCTAAAAAGATTTCTACTGATATTGAGAAGGCTAATTTAGTAATGGAAATAGATGCAG
>JANPIG010000218.1:0-1633 GCA_031424875.1 Cytophagales bacterium | reverse complement strand
GAACAGTTGCTGCTGCTCCAGGTTCGCAGGTATTTCCAGGGTATCAGCCTAATGATGCCACCGACAGAAGTCGTGATAATGAAGCAGTTTATGCAGATTTTGAAGCCGAGAAAGGTCGTTTATTATTAGGGGTTGCGGGTCGTTTTGAGAATTTTAGTGATTTCGGTTCAACCATCAATGGTAAAGTATCGGCTCGTTTACAAATTACCGATAATATTGCTTTGCGTGGTGCGGCAAGTACAGGGTTTAGAGCTCCATCTTTGCACCAACGTTATTTCCAAAATACCTCAACACAGTTTATTAATGGTTTGCCTTCTAATACTTTAACGGTTAATAATGATAATGACATTGCCCGCAAGACAGTAGGGGTGGATGCTCTTCGTCCAGAAACCTCAGTAAACTTATCAGTAGGTTTGACGGCAAAAATTGCTAATTCATTGACTTTAACAGTAGATGCTTATCAGATTGACATCAAAGATCGTATCGTTTACTCGGGCGCCTATTCACGGGCACAGTTGGGTATTACGGATGCTAATCAATTTCCAGGTGTAAACAACGTGCGTTTCTTTGCCAACGCTGTTAATACTCGCACACGTGGCATTGACATTGTAGCAACTGAGCGTATTAATTTGAGCAAAGGTAAATTGACTTTGTCGGCTGCTTTAAATTTCAATAATAATCAAGTAACCGCTTTAAACAGTACGCCATTGATAGATGCTGCGAAAAATAATGACCTTACTACTAATCCCAGCTCTTGGTATCGTACGGCTCTTTTTGACAGACAACAATATGCTATAATTGAGTCTTATTTGCCACGTAGCAAATGGAATTTGAGTGCAGCTTACAACATTGGCAAATTGGATGTCACTTTCAGGGCAGTTCGTTTTGGAGAAACTCAATTCAAAAACGTAGTAGATCCATTAGCAAAAAAGACTGATGGAACGTATTGGAATACACAATTTAACTACGGTGATGGCGTAACGGCTCCAATTGACCAAACTTTTAATGCCTTATGGATTTGTGATTTAGTCGTTGGATATAAAATTACAAAGACATTATATGCATCTGTAGGAGCAAACAATGTATTTGATGCTTATCCAGACCAAATTTACATTGACCCACGCAACGCACAAGGCTCCATTGATTATAATGCCAGCCGTGATGCCTCAAACCGTGGACGTTTATTATTCCAACCTAATCAAGGTGGGTACAATGGACGTTTCGTATTTGGAAAACTAAGTGTAAATTTATAAGTATTAATACTTATATGAATTCGATAATTAGCAATATATACTTATTACTTTTATAAGTAAAAACACTTATAAAACTTATCAAATGTCAATAAATTGAACTTTGTTGAGTATTTATGTAAAAAAATTAAAATAGAAATTTGATAATTCAGGTTATGTTTTTAAGTTTGTTATATAACAGAGTAGAATTGTTTACTAAAATTATTATTCGGTAATGCGTTATTTAATTTTATTTTGTAAATTTATCTATAAACAAAAATTGATATTTAGTACGTTTATACGTGCATAAAAATATAAAATAGGTTGTGGTGGCTATAAAATTTTTGAACCCCACAATTATATTTTGGTGTGTTAGTGATATAAATTAGCGAACCTCTTTGAGG
>JANPIG010000217.1:0-1487 GCA_031424875.1 Cytophagales bacterium | reverse complement strand
AATATTCCGGAGCTAGCTCTAATTCTAATCCTTCTAATTCTTGGACATCTACTTTATATGCAAAATATTTTAAACTTACAATTGACGCTACCAATTCATCAGAATAGGTCTCATTTGACATCTTCTTGCAAGGGCCACACCAACTGGCAGTGAAATCTAAAATTATGGGTTTTTTCAAGCGTTTTGCTTCTTGAAGTAAATCCTGATAACTACCTGAAAAAAAGGAAGTTGTCAGGATATCTTGAGCCTTTGTGGCCGAAGATAAACCTATCAAAAGGAGTATCAAAAGTTGTTTATTGATTAAGTTTTTCATGTATTAAGGTATGTTGGATACAAAGCATATTCAATAATCAAGCCATAAATAACTTACCAGGATTCTTTACAACAAAAACCCCCAAGCAGTTGCTCGGGGGTTCTGTTATTATCAAACTCTAAATGATTAGTTCATTACACCTAATGCTTTCAAAGTTTCGATGCTTCTATAATTACCAGTTGACAAATTATTGTCTTTCTGGAATTGTAAGATAGCAGCTTTAGTTCTTGTTCCGATAATATCGTCGATTGGGCCTGGATCATACCCTTTTGCTTTCAAAGCTCTCTGAATACTAATAATCATTTCAGTTGACATTTTCTGGTCGCAAAGTACCTCTGCCCACTCAGCATAAGAATTTGTTGAAACTTGTGCTGTGGTAGTATAGGAACCATATTCAGCTGGAATTGTAATCTCAGCAGTTTTTGGAACAGATTTAACCACAGTTTTAGTAATGGTCTTGTATTCAGCAGGAATTTCCACTTCACGTGTTGCAGCAGCACTGGCTACTACCTGACGTGTGCGTGTTCCATATTGTGCAGGAGTATCAATAACTCTTGTACTTGCAGGAGATACCAAAACTTGCTTAGAACGAGTGGCAAATACCGCAGGAACTTCGATTTCACGAGTTGCAGCCGCAGTAGCTACCACTTGCTTCGTAACCACTTGATAGCATGAACCACCACCAGCTAATTTACCAGCACCAGTACCCGTCCCAGTAGCACCACCATCACCAGGAGTTGCACACGGAGTAGGAACATCTAATAAACGAACAGTTGCAGGTGATACCACTACTTGTTTAGTACGAGTAGCATATTGAGCTGGAATTACTTGCTCTTTTACTTCTGCATCTTTCACCAAAACTTGCTTAGTGATTGTTGCATATTCAGCAGGAATAGCAATTTCACGTGAAGAAGCAGCTTTAGCCAATACAGTTCTTGTGATAGTTCTATATTCAGCAGGAATTTCTCTTTCAGTTACACGTGCAGCTTGGTCAACTACTTCACGAGTGATAGTTTCGTATTGAGCAGCCACTTGAGTAGCAGTTGCGAAAGCAGCATTTGCACCCGCATTTGCACCTGTTGGTTCTACAATTACTTGTTTTGTGAAAGTAGTGTATTCAGCAGGAATAACAACTTCACGAGTTGAAGCTGGAGTAGCAACTACTTGTTTGGTG
>JANPIG010000216.1:0-1789 GCA_031424875.1 Cytophagales bacterium | reverse complement strand
CAACAACGAACTCAACTTCTCCTTCATCTCTTTTCTATCCACAATAAAATCCAAAAAACCATGTTCCAATACAAACTCGGCACTTTGGAAACCCTTTGGTAAATCCTTCCCAATAGTTTCACGGATAACACGTGGACCCGCAAAACCAATCAATGCCCCAGGCTCAGAAATATTAAAATCGCCCAACATCGCATACGAAGCCGTTACGCCTCCCGTTGTAGGATCAGTCAGAAGTGAAATATACGGAATCCCCGCCTCTGCCAACAAAGCCAATTTCGCTGAAGTCTTCGCCATTTGCATCAACGAAAAACCCGCTTCCATCATCCTCGCCCCACCAGACTTTGAAATCATCAAAAATGGAATCTTATGCTTCAACGAATAGTCAATACCTCTCGCAATCTTCTCTCCCACCACAGAACCCATAGACCCACCAATAAACGAAAAATCCATTGCTGAAATCACAAGGTCTTGTCCTTCCATCTTGCCCACCGCCGTTCTGACAGCATCTTTCAAACCCGTTTTCTTTTCGGTAGCCTTGATTCTGTCAGGGTAACGCTTAGTATCTACAAAATTCAAAGGGTCGCCTGAAGACAACATGGCATCCAATTCAGTATATTTGGTTTCATCAAAAAGTAGCTCAAAATACTCTTGAGAGCCAATTTTCTCATGATAATTACAATTTGAACACGTATAAGCCAACAAACGATGCTCACGAGTGTGGATTGCCTTCTTGCAAGACGGACACTGATACCAAAGCCCATCAGGAGCTTCACGTTTGGATTCGGTAGGGGTCAAAATCCCCTTATCTTTTCTACTAAACCAAGACATAAATTGTAGTATTTCGGATTTACGATTTCGGATTGACTTGAATTTCTGATAATTAGATATTGCTATCAGAATTTTAAGTAATTACTATTTGAAAACGTTATAAATTATTGATTGTGCATTGATGAAATTATGCAAATTCTTAATCCTTACTTCAAAGCAAATTTCAAAAACAGGTTGCAAAGATACACCAAAACATTTTCATAGTCTGAACGTGTTTAATTTTTTGTAAGATTTTTATCAGTTTAGTTAATATCTATTTTACCTTCTCTGTTATATGCTATATTTATTCTTGTAATTTTTTTTACGTAACTCCTTGTATTTCAAAAATAAACCACTAATTTTGCAGTCCGATTCAGAGAGCCATTATTTCTTTGTTTTATACGGGTTGGCAGAACTCGATAAAATTGAAACATTTTTAGGAATAAATTCCCTCTCAGAATCATCCAGTAAAGGTCAAAACTTTACAACAACAGTGTCAGAACTGATATTAGGTTAATACGTTGAATGCCCAGCTATTAATTATAGTATTAAGCTACACAAGAATTCTTTCGTATTACAGGCTTTCTTCTGTCCCTGCATCAGCGTATCTTGTCGCATTTCCTCACTGTTTTTGTGTAAATTTATTTTTGTATAATTTAGTTTATGCAAAATAAAACCCCGACCTTTGCAGTCCGTTTTACGGAGACTGTCGTGATGACAATCGCAACTCGTTCATTTACAATCAATTATTAACGTTTTATCTAAAATAAAATGTCTGGAATTATCGGAAAGAAGATCGGTATGACCAGCCTCTACAACGCAGATGGCACTGCCCTCGCTTGTACGCTGATTGAAGCCGGTCCTTGTGTAGTAACGCAAGTAAAAACAGTAGAAAAAGAAGGTTATAGTGCTATTCAGTTAGGCTATGGCGAAAAAAAAGAGAAGCATACAACGCAGCCTCTTTTAGGTCACTTCAAAAAAG
>JANPIG010000215.1:0-1402 GCA_031424875.1 Cytophagales bacterium | reverse complement strand
ACCAATGTTCCATTTTTTCCGATAAAAGCAATACCGTGTTGCCGCCCGTACATTCCGCCCGTGATGCCCATGATATTCTCCCATGACATGGTGAATTTTCCGTAATCATAAATCACATTCAAATAGTCAGGTGTTTCACGAGCGTCGTCTGGAAAAGCAATTTTTGACCCCATCGCCATCACAGACTTTGGAGTATTTACGCCCGTTGCCCATAGCACAATATCAATCAAATGTACGCCCCAGTCGGTCATGAGTCCCCCTGCATAATCCCAAAACCAACGGAATTCGTAATGAAAACGGTTTTTGTTAAATTCACGCATTTGGGCAGGACCAAGCCACATTTTATAGTCCACCCCCGCAGGAATGGGCGAGTTTGGCACAATGGGTAAAGGCACAGAATTTCCCCGATACATCCACGTTTTGGTAGTCAATAAATCCCCTAATTTACCAGATTGTACAAAGGCAACTGCATCTTGAAAATGCTTCATAGAACGCTGCCACTGAGCCACTTGCACTACTTTCCCAGATGCTTTTGCGGCTTTTTCCATCAAACGAGCCTCCCCTATTGAATTAGCAGCTGGCTTTTCACAAAACACATCTTTATCTGCCGAAAGAGCATCAGTAAGTTGGAGACAATGCCAATGGTCGGGCGTGGCGACAATGACGAAATCAATGTCTTTGTTTTCGAGCATTTTGCGGTAGTCCTTGTAAATCAGTGGGTTACTAATGCCAGCTTTGGCAAGATCGGCTTTGCGTTGGTTCAAAATACTGTCGTCAATATCGCAAATAGCCAAGCAATTGATTTCACTTATTCTCAGAAAAGCCGTGATATTGTTCCAACCTTGACCTTTACAACCAATTAATCCCACATTGATTTTATCATTTGCTCCAACCCGTGTGCGGAGATTTGCCAAGATTTCTAAGGGTAAAAATGCCGATGCTGAAACAAGGGCAGTATTTTTTAAGAATTGTCTTCTGTGAGTCATTTTGTTGTGTTATTTGTTTGGTATTGAAAGTAATGTTTCTAAAAATTTTACTCAATCACATTCCCTTCGCCACTCGCTCATTTTCCCTCCAAACTCTAAAAATATTTTTATAGCAAATCTTCTCTATTTCAGCATCTTGATAGCCTCTTTTTAACAGAACATAAATCAAATTTGGCAATTGCGAACAGTCTTTTAAACCCTCTGGTAATGTTGGACCAACGCCGTCAAAATCTGAGCCTAAACCTACGTGGTCGATACCCGCAATTTTCTTTACGTGGTCAATGTGGTCTGCCACTTTTTCTACATTGGTCAAAGGCGTTGGATGGGCTTTTTCGTACTCATCTTCATAAGCCTGCACCTCTGGGGAATTAGATAGCTGATTATGTTCTTTGGCATAAACCTTTACCGCCTTGCGC
>JANPIG010000214.1:0-1868 GCA_031424875.1 Cytophagales bacterium | reverse complement strand
GTCAGTATGATGACTGTATTTAGCTAAATTAGGTCAATTGATAGATTCTTAGTATTTATACTAAAAAAATACAATGGCGATTCAGCGAAAATTACATGAGATTTTATTAAAATACTTAGTTCCTGGCAAAGTAAAAATTGTGTATGGAGCAAAGCGTGTTGGTAAGACTTTTCTGATTAAAAAAATAGTTGAAAAATTAAGTTTATCTCATATATAGCTAAATGGAGATTTGCCTGATACCCAAGATTTCTTATCTAAAAGAAATCTTGGAAATATAAAAGTATTTTAGCTGGCATCAGGAATTCATCCAAAGTGTTTGATTTACTGAAATTAATAGATTCTCAAATGGGTATTTGATGATGGAACGCCTCAAAAAAAAAAAATACGGGCGTAATTACACACAAACCTACTTTTGGCGAACTTATGACCAACAAGAAATTGACTGCATCGAAGTAAAAATCAAAAAATTGAAGCCTTTGAGTTAAAATGGTGTACCAAAAAAGCAAATGTTCCAAAAGCATTTGCAGATGCTTATCCAGAAGCAAAATTTACCGTTATTTCAAAGGAAAATTATTTAGATTTTATTCAATAAATTTCTCTACTAAATGTTAAAAAAGTAAAACTGGAAATTCGTAAGACATAGTAATTTCAGATAACTGATTTACGATTTCCCATTAGCTAAGTATTTATCAATCCAATAATGAGCTAAATAAATAACTGGAGTAAGCAAAATAGCCATGAAAAACTTATACAAGTAGCTGTTCAATGAAGTAGAAATCCATTGCTCGATCGTCCAATTTCCGAAGAGGACAAAGGCAATTCCGATTACGACGAAACTATCAATCAATTGAGAAACCAATGTAGAACCCGTTGCTCGAAGCCAAATTTTACCTTCCTTAGTTTTGCCTCTGATAAAATGAAAAACGTGTGCATCTAATAATTGACTGATCAAAAATGCCGTCAAAGAACCTGTAATAATACCCAATCCTTGTCTAAAAATCTTTCCAAAAGCGTTATTAATATTGAAATTATCACTGCCTTTGTTTACTTCAATCCAAAAATCTGCGGGGGCTAATAAAGTAGCTCCGTAGATAATAAGAAAGCAGTAGGCAATAAATCCTGCTGTCCAATAAGAAACTTTTTGTACACCTTTTTTACCAAAATATTCATTGATAATATCCGAAGTAATAAAGACAAAGGGCCAATTTAAAGCTCCTGCGGGTTGGTTTAAATCCCACGTACCCAAAAAAGTTTGTAAATGTAGTGGCTGCAAGCCTAAAGTACCTTCTACTGAAAAAATTTTCACGCCAATAATCTCCGCTACAATAGCATTTGAAAGAAAAATTCCGAATAGAATGATAAAAAGTTTTGTGCGTCTTGAATTTAAGAAACTTGCGTCAATAGTCATGAGTTCGGTGAACGGTTCACGGTGAAAGGTAAACGGTTCTTGGAAAACGCATTACCTCTAAAAATATAAAAAGAGATTTTTGCATTACAAAAACCTCTTTACGAATTTAATAGAAAAAAATAATATTTGTTTAGTTTATCATGATAGGTTGTTGACAAATCGTTTACTCTTTACCTTAAACCGTTCACCATAAATCTACTTCCGATGATTTTCGAAATGCAAAATCATTTTATTCATTGCCAAGTCTAATTGTTCCAAATGTGGCAAAAACACAATCCTAAAATGGTCAGGTTGTTTAAAATTAAAACCTCTGCCCCCTACTACCAAAATTCGATGGTCTTCCAATAAACTCATCACAAAATCTTCATCATGTTTGAAGTCAAATTTTGTTAAATCTATCTTCGGAAAAAGGTACATTGCACCCTTAGGACGTACACACGTAATGCCTGGCACTGAGATT
>JANPIG010000213.1:0-2713 GCA_031424875.1 Cytophagales bacterium | reverse complement strand
CAGGTTTAGGATTTACTGTTATCATAACCGCCAAAGAACTATCACTCGTACAAGTATTCAAAGTACAAGCCACTTTATAAGCCCTTGTTGATGAAGGACTTACAGAAATACTTGTTCCCGTCAGTCCTCCCGTCCATGCGAATGTACCACCTGTACAACCTGATGCGGAAAGGGTTATGCTACTTTCTTGGCAAATGGTGCTGTTGGTTGGTGGGGTGATGGTGGGTGCGTTTGGTCTTTGGGGTGGTGCGATGATTAATGGTCTTGTTGGGCATTGTGAAGATGAAGCTTTTTTAAGATAGAATTTATCGGGACTTGCATAAGTGGTATTAAATCCGTACCAACCATTATCTTCTGAGGTAAAGTCTAAGTTTTTAACTATGCCAATTGATCCAACACTTACATCTACTGACTGAACGGCTCTAAAAAGATTCCAATTATTACCTCCATTTACTGTTTTATATATTCCTCCTAATCCAAACAAGTACCCAATTTGAGGGCTGATAAAATCAAAAGAAGTAGGAGCACCATAACTGTCGTTTGGATTTATAGAAGTCCATGTATCACCACCATCAATCGTTTTATAAAAATTACCAAATCTACCCATCACCCATCCTACATTCTGATTTATAAATTGAATATCCCCAAATTCAAAATTATTTAAACTAAGAACTGTTGTCCAAGTATTCCCATTATCTGTTGATTTATTTACAACTCCTGTATAATTAGCTGCATTTCCAACCATAAATATTTTGGTTGTATTAGGAACAACCGCAAACTTTTCAAGAACACCATTAAATGTACTTCCTAAGTTCCAATTAGTACCACCATCATTAGTAGTCAATAATTTATTTAAACCTGAACAAGATATTATTCCATTGGTATTATCCCTAAACAATATTTTTGAGAATGCTGGTACAGTTGGATAAGTACCATTAGATACAGACCAAGTACTACCACCATTTGTACTTTTCAAAATCTGATTGCCCGCAAGCATCCACCCTGTATTTTCATCTAAAAAATTCATGTCAGGAATATAATTCCCTTGTGAGTACGAATTTGTCCAACTTTGTCCCCCATCCACAGTCTTTTTGAGTGTACTACCGTATAGATAAAAACCTTTTGTATTATCTATAAACTGAATCTTAAATACCCCTGATAGTCCACTCGAAAGTTCTAATTCTGTTGAGAACAAGACCCCCACCCTAAAATCATAACTCCCAGCACTATTAATCACCAACGTAGAATTAGTTGCATTTGCAATATCAACCCCATCTTTCCGCCACTGAATACTTGACCCAACTGGCACATTATTAGCCGTTAAAGTAACCGTTTGCCCACATTGCAGAATACCCGAAGCCGTCACATTTGGTGTTGATAAAGCTGTGATACTAACTGATTGATTAGCTGAACAAGAACCCAAAGTACAAGTAGCCGTGTAAGTTGTGTTGGTAGCAGGAGAAACTTTAATGATAGAAGTCGTAGCTCCATTTGACCATGAAATTGTCCCTGTACATCCTAAAAGTGTCAAAACTGCAGAATCGCCTGAACAAATTGATGTTTTGTTGGTAGTGACACTAATGACAGGTGTGGGATTAACCGTTATATTAACAGCACTTGAACTATCACTCGTACAGCCATTAATTGTACAAGCCACTTTATAACTTTTTGTAACATTTGGAAAAACACTAACCGTCTGTCCACTCAATCCTCCAGTCCAACCCAAAGTCCCACCTACACAAGCACTTGCTGTTAAGCTCACGCTTGAACCTTGACAAATTGTTGTATTTTGAGGAGGCGTAATCGTTGGTTGTGATGGTTTATTTCTGTATTGAACCGTGAAAATATCACTACTATCACTTACACAATAGCCCCCTCTGATACAAACAGCTCTAAATGTTTTGGTCTGAGAAATGGTTTCTGTGTAAGTTAATCCAGTATCTTCATTTCGCCACATCACCGTCTCGCCTACTCCTGAACATCCTGTGGCTGTGAGCGTTACAGGAATCCCAGCACCTGTTCCACAAATAAATGTCGAACCTGTGATGGTAGGTTTTGTTTTTGGTAAAACTACAATTGTCAATGCTGTACTACTATCACTTGCACAACCATTTGTCCCCAAACAAGATGCTTTGTAACTCCTTGATGATAAAGGCGTTACTGTTATGGGTGAACCCGATAGATTTCCTGTCCATTTAACTGTTCCTGCACAAGCACTGGCAGATAATGTCACAGAAGAACCATAACAAAGAGCTTGAACTTGCGAAGCATTAACCGTTAATGGATTCGGTCTTGGTAGTGGTGATATTGAATACACATTGCTACTATCACTCGTACAACCGTTTATTGTACAAGCCACTTTGATATTTACAGCACTTGATAAAACAAAATTTATTGAACTTCCAGAACGATTACCTGTCCAACCCAAAGTTCCTCCTGAGCAAGCAGAAGCCGTTAAAGTAATATTCGTATTTGAACAAATTGAAGCTCCTGGACCTGATATTGTAGGTTGTGCAGGTTTATATTTGACAACAACTGAAAGAGAATTACTATTGACACTTTTACATAGATTTGAAGCTTCGCAAATAGCTGTAAATGAATGCGTTGTATTAGAAAAATTGTTTCCAGATGGTGTAAAAGTATAAGTAGCTCCAGTAGCGAAATTCGTCCCATTCTGATTACTATTCCATTTTACAGTACCAGTACAAGCTGT
>JANPIG010000212.1:0-12577 GCA_031424875.1 Cytophagales bacterium | reverse complement strand
ATAACTCATTTCTATTTTGAATATCTTAATTGCCACCGATAAATTCAAGGATTCTCAAACTGCCCTCCAAATTTGCGAAGGCTTGAAAAAAGGTATTCTTAAAACATTTCCCAAAGCCATCTGCGAAATGCTTCCCCTTGCAGACGGTGGTGAAGGTACGCTCGAAACCCTGCAAATTGTCTTGGGTGGCGAGTTTATCAATGTCGAAGTGCAAGACCCATTATCCCGAAAAATACGAGCTAAATACCTTTGGATTCCATCTATACAAACAGCTATTGTAGAAATGGCAAGGGCTTCGGGTATTGAATTATTGAAAGCAGAAGAACGTAATGCTTTGATAACCAGTACTTTTGGAACGGGTCAATTGATTTTGGATGCCTTAGGAAAAGATGCTCAAGAAATAATTCTTACAGTAGGAGGGAGTGCTACCAACGATGGGGGAATCGGTATGGCTACTGCTTTGGGCTATATTTTTATGGACAAAAATGGTAAAGAACTGAAACCTGTTGGAGAAAATCTTTTAGAAATTTATTCGATTGATGAAAGAAAAAAAAATCCAAAATTAAACACTGTAAAATTCACCGTAGCAACAGATGTAACCAATCCTTTTTACGGAGAAAACGGAGCCGCAAAAGTGTTCGCCCAACAAAAAGGAGCAGATGAAAAAGCAATAGAGTTTTTAGATAAAGGTTTAGAAAATTTAGCTCAAATATTTCAAACAGTCTTCAATCAAAACATCCAAGAAATATCAGGAAGCGGTGCCGGTGGAGGAATAGGAGGAGGGGCAGTAGCTTTTTTAAACGCAAAAATCTGTTCTGCCGCCGACTGGATTTTGGATAGTATTGACATTGATTTCAAATTAAAAAACACAAACGTCCTCATTACGGGCGAAGGAAAAATTGACAGCCAAACATGGCAAGGAAAACTGATTTCCAGATTGCTCGAAAGAGCCAATAAATTTAATGTCCCGACCATCTTGGTTTGTGGTACAATGCAAGATGTTGAAGAAGTTATTTCTCAAGAAGGCTTGATATACGCAACCTCCATTTTGAACGAACCGATGAGTTTAGAAAAAGCGATTGGCAATACTTCGCAACTAATTGAATATCAAGGATGTATGTTAGGTAAAATGCTAATTACGTTTGGAAATTTGAAGTAGAAAATTGCTTCAAAACCTTATCCTTCCTAACATATCTATGTGGTTAAACCATAAAAATTACAAAAAAATATTGCAAGTCTCATTTTGTTTTGGTAAACTTTGCATGATTATTCGTTTTCAATCGAAAATCATATTCAGAAAATGCCATACGAAGTAAAATTCATATCATATTCATACATCCCCACACCTGTTTTTAGGTGTACATTCTTCCGTAGGGTCTGATACCCTAATCCTGTTCGTTTGCCCACGTGGCAGATATTTCTCAAAACGTTTTCGTGTATTTGTTTAATATTCTAAGGCTTAACTCGTTAAGTCATAGCGATTTATCATCTACCATCATCGCCAAAAACATTTTTAGCAAAAAATTCAACAGTGGAAAAGTTATTAATCTCTGAAAATCTTATCGAAAATTACACCGTTCAAGTCGCCACGACTGAACATTTACCTCTTGCCGAAGCTATTTGTTTTGAAATGGAAGAATCCGCCAAAGCACGTGGTACGGGAATCGCCAAGCGTTCACCCGAATATTTACGTGCCAAAATGGAGGAAGGCAAAGCCATTATTGCCCTTGACAATGAAGGACAGTTCATTGGTTTTTGCTATATAGAAACTTGGGAACATGGCAAATTTGTGGCAAATTCTGGACTTATTGTGAAGCCCGAATGGCGGAAATTTGGCATTGCCAAAGCCGTGAAAATGAGAGCTTTTGAATTGTCGAGAACGAATTATCCCGATGCCAAAATCATCGGAATCACGACTTCGCTGGCGGTCATGAAAATCAATTCAGAATTAGGTTACGAACCAACCACTTTCTCGGAATTACCCGTAAATGATGCCTTCTGGAACGGTTGCAAATCATGCGTAAATTATGACGTTTTGACCCGCACCGACCGCAAGCACTGCCTATGCACAGGCATGATATTCGACCCTGAGTGGGAGAAAAATAAGGCAAAACGTGAAGAGGAGGAATCTTTGAAAGAGAAGGAAAAAGAACACGAGAAATGGAATTTCTTGAAGGACGTAAAAGTGTTGGAAAGATTGAAATCTATTAAGGAAAAGATGTTTTTGCGGATGCAGGTGCGGAAGGCGAAGCGGGCGGTGGTGTAGGTTTCAGTAAGCACTGTCACTACCAAAAATAATTTGCTTATTAGTTCGCAATTAGCGAACTTTGTTTTATAGATAATATTTATGCGAATCCACGCCCTAAAAACTTTAAAAAACTTCTGGAAAAAATATCCTGATGCTGAATCTAATCTAAAACATTGGTACAGCAAAATTGAGGGCAATAGCTACCAAAACCCCCAGGAAGTCATTGCGGATTTTAAGGGGGCTGACTATATTGGCAATGAAAGAATAGTTTTTAACATTGCACGAAATAAATACCGATTAGTGGCTGCATTCAACTATGAATTTCAATTGTGCTTTGTGAAATTTTTGGGGACACATAAAGAATATGACAATACCGAGGTTAAAACTGTAGATTACAATCCTTAAATAATACTGAAATGGAGATGATAAAACCCATCAAAAACGAGCAAGATTATGACTTGGTATTGAAAAAAATGGAAACGGTTTTTCATGCCAAACCCAATACTCCCGAAGGTGACCTTTTGGAGGTATTGTCTATGTTGCTTCATGAATACGAACAAAAGCATTATAAAATTGAGGCTTTAACACCTATCGAAGCCCTTAAATATGAAATGGAAGAGCAAGGCTTAACCCAAAATAGTTTAGCACAGCGTTTTGGCATGAGCAAAAGCACCATCTCTGAAATTCTAAATGGCAAGAAGCAAATGAGTGTTAAATTCTTGAAATATCTCCATAATAATTTGGGTATTCCAGCTAATGTTCTGCTTGGGTGATAAACTAATCTGAGACTGGTAGTAGGTTTAGCGAAGCGTTTCCCACCTTTGTTGGTGTTTTCCACCAACAATTGGAAGAACAAGTTTGCATTTGATTATCAAATAGTTACAAATAAAATATATTCGTTCGATTGCTTTCGTAAGAGTCGTTGGACTATGCGTCTCAGTAAAAATATTAAACGACAGCGAGTGAGCTTGGAATACTAAGAAAGGCAAAAAGATGGATTTACATGATAATTACCAAATTAAAATTGAACACTTCTGCAAAATAGTAAGAGACTTAATTGTTAAATCAAAAAATGATACACACCTTCTTAAAAGTTTTCCATTTGGTTGTTGTCGAGATTCTTCAATTATTATCGGACAAATTTTAAAAGATTGTGGAGCTGAAAATGTTTATATATGTAGGAAAGAATTTGATGATATGTATGCAAGTCACGCTTGGATAGAATTTGATAATTGGATTATAGATATCACAGCAGATCAATTTGGGACTGAATTTTCTCCAATATTAGTTTTAAGTTTAAAAAGCCCTTATTGGTTTCATAAGAAATCAGATGGAGAACCTTGTAATTTCTCTATAGCTGAAATGGATGCTCCTTATCTTTTCAAAGATTATGAATTAATTAAAAATGAAATTGAGAATTTTGTTTTTAATTTTTAAAACAGAAATTTATAAATGTTCTAAAACGGCAATTAAACATTAACAAATGATAAAATATTCTTCAAAAGATATTATTAAAGCAAAGGATAAAATTTTAAGTTTCATTTATGAAAAAGGTTCTCATGTCTCTACTGGAGAAATAGCAAAAAGTTTAAAGATAGAAATTAATTTAGTATCACTTTTAACACAAGAACTTTCAGATAATAAATATTTAGATTCTTATGGAATAACTACAAGAGATGCAGGGAAATATAAAGAATTCGCTTCATCTATAACTCCGAAAGGAGTGGTTTATCTAATGGAAGGAGGTGCTTTAAATGAATATAAAATAAGTTATAGAAAAAAAATATGGAGTGTAATCTTAGTTATTGGATCAATCGTAAATGCAATGGCTATAATTTCAATATCATTTTTAACTTTTAAAGCAACAGATATAACAAACCAATTAAATTCTGATTTGAAAAAAAAGGAACAAACAATAGATTCATTGAATCGACTGATTATCAAAAATGATTCTCTAAAATTATTTAAAAATCCCAATTTAAGGAGAAACTAAAATAACCTTAGAATGTTAAAATTTATCGGATTTACAACCCTAAAAACAAAAAAGTACCAACATTAAAATAAAAAATGACCAAACCAAAAGTAATCTTAGCATTTTCGGGAGGGCTTGATACCTCCTTTTGTGTAAAATATCTAACCGATGATTGTGGTTATGAAGTCCATTCTGCCCTGGTGGATACGGGTGGTTTCACGCCCGATGAACTCAAAGACATTGAGCAAAAAGCCTACGGTTTGGGCGTTACGAGCCACGTAGCCTTGGATGTTGTTGAGAAATACTACAACGATTGTATTCGATATATGGTCTATGGTAATGTCTTGAAAAATAATACTTATCCGCTTTCAGTGTCGGCAGAGCGTGTTTTTCAGGCAACAGCGGTGGCAGAATACGCCAATAAATTAGGTGCAAAAGCCATTGCTCACGGCAGTACGGGTGCGGGCAACGACCAAGTGCGTTTTGATGTGGTTTTCCAGATTATGGTGCCAGACGTAAAGGTCATTACGCCCATCCGTGACATGAAATTATCTCGTGAAGCCGAGATTGATTATCTCAAAGCCAAAGGCGTAGTTCGTGACTGGACAAAATCAGCGTATTCCATCAATAAAGGACTTTGGGGAACATCGGTTGGTGGAAAAGAAACCTTGACTTCCAACGGATATTTGCCAGAATCGGCTTGGCCCACCCAAGTTACTAAAACAGGTGAAGAAACGGTGAAATTGCATTTTGAAAAAGGGCAGTTAGTGGGCATCAACGGAGAAATCTCTTCGCCCGTTGCTGCCATTCGTAAGTTGTCGGATATTGCGGGTGCTTATGGTGTTGGTCGTGATATTCACGTGGGCGATACGATTATTGGCATCAAAGGTCGGGTTGGTTTTGAAGCCGCTGCACCTTTGTTAATCATCAAAGCTCATCATTTATTAGAAAAACATACGCTTACGAAGCAACAATTATACTGGAAACAAAACCTTTCAGAAAGCTACGGAACAATGCTTCACGAAGGACAATTCTTAGAGCCTGTAATGCGTAATTTTGAAACCTTCTTGGCTGATACTCAGGCAAATGTAACGGGAACGGTGGATATTCATTTAGCCCCGTATCGTTATCAAATGATTGGAATTGAATCTAAATTTGATTTAATGTCGTCTATTTTTGGCACTTATGGAGAGATGAATAATTCATGGTCGGGCGATGATGTAAGAGGCTTCTCGAAGATAGTTTCTAATCAGACGATGATTCATCGGAAGGTGACGGCGTATGGTTTAGGAGTTTAAAGTTTAAAAGTTTAAAGTGTATGAGTTAAAAGTTCGGACTTCTATATAATATTCCCTAACATTGGCCCAATTCACTTTGAATAACTCAACATAACATTTATAGACTCATAGACACTCAACTTTTTACTCCTAAACTCATATACTTTCCACTTTAAAAATGCAGAATTACAAAGATTTAATAGTTTGGCAGAAAGCCCATAAAATGGTATTGAGTGTTTATCAATTGAGTAAGAAAATGCCAAAAGAAGAGACTTATGGTTTAATTAGTCAACTCCGCCGATGTGCCGTTTCTGTACCAGCAAACTTAGCAGAGGGTTCTGGAAAAAGTACATCAAAAGATACCGCAAATTTCTTCCAAATTTCACTTGGGTCTTTACATGAAACAGAGTATTATATTTTGTTGTCAAAAGATTTGCAGTACATTACAGAGGAAGAATATAATTTGACTAATCAGGTAATTAGTGAAGTAAAAGCAATGTTAATTTCATTGATTAAAAAAGTGCGATTAGGAGTTTAGAATTTATGAGTTAAAAGTTTAGTAAGTTAACAGTCTGTTAGTTTAGCATTTATGAGTTGAAAGTAGGGAAACTTTCCTAAACTCTTTAACTCTCTACTTTCAACTGTTACTCATTGACTTTTGACTCCTAAACTTTCAACTCTCTTTACTTTATACTTTTAACTCATAAACTTTACACTCTAACGTGATAAAAATAGGAATAATAGGCGGTGCAGGATACACAGGAGGCGAATTACTCAGAATCCTTATCCATCACCCCGCAGCAGAAATTGTTTACGTAAACTCAAAATCGCAAGCAGGAAAGCCAGTTTACAATACGCACACTGATTTGTTGGGCGATACTGATTTAACTTTTTCAGACGAATTAAACACGGCTGTTGATGTTATCTTTCTATGCTCTGGACACGGTGAATCCAAAAAATTCTTAACCTCAAATTCAGCATTTAAGTCTCTGAAAATCATTGATTTAAGCACTGATTTTCGTGACCAATCCGAAGGCTTTGTCTATGGTTTAGCAGAATTGCAAAAGGATAAAATTTCTGAGGCAAATCACGTGGCAAATCCAGGTTGTTTTGCTACTTCCATTGAATTAGCTTTGTTGCCTTTGGCTTCGGCAGGTTTGATTCATGACGATGTTCATGTTTCGGCGGTTACGGGTTCTACGGGGGCGGGACAAAGTCTTTCACCAACGGGACATTTTTCTTGGCGAAGCAATAATATTTCGATTTATAAAGCCTTCACCCATCAACATTTAACGGAAATTGGCATGGTGATTTCTTCTTTTCAAGGAGCCAAACCAACGGTCAATTTTATTCCGTATCGTGGTACTTTCACCCGTGGAATTATGGCGAATGTTTATACCAAATTTGCGGGAACGTTGGAGGAGGCCAAAACACTTTACCGAAACTATTACGCTGAACATCCTTTTACACACATAAGCGATTCGCCTGTGGACGTAAAACAGGTGGTCAATACCAATAAATGCTTAATTTCTTTGGAAGTTCAAGATGGTAATTTATTGATAACCAGTGTGATAGATAATCTCACCAAAGGAGCATCAGGACAAGCGGTTCAGAATATGAACTTGATGTTTGGACTTGATGAGAGAACTGGTTTGAGGTTGAAATCGGTTGGAATGTAAGTGTAACACAGACTTTAGTCTGTAAGGAGTAAATAAATACAGACTAAAGTCTGTGCTACTAAAACCACAAAATGCAAAAACCACTATTATTAATTTTACTGCTTAATTCATTAATTTTCAATACTTTAGGCCAAGATAAAAAGCCATATAGCCGCAAAGGAGAATATTATTTTTTCTGGGGATATAATCGTTCCGAATACGCAAAATCTGATATTACTTTCAAAGGAACGGGCTATGATTTTACGCTACATGATGTGGTGTCGAATGATTTACCAATACCTTTTAGTACCGAAGAATATTTGGATATAACACGCCTTTCAATTCCGCAATATAATTTCCGATATGGTTATTTTTTCAATGACCACTGGGCGATTTCTATTGGTTCAGACCACATGAAATACGTTATGGTAGATGACCAAATGGCAAGTATCACAGGGCATATTTCAGCCAAAGATTCCAATCCTTCAATTGACGTAAATGCTATTAATCCTGCCTACGTGGGCGATTTTGACCATAAACCGTTTGTGATTGCAAAAGATTTTCTGACTTATGAACATACCGATGGTTTCAATTATTTTCACATAGAATTAGACCGTTATGACCGTATATGGAAAGCAAAAAATAATGTTCAAGGCATTGATTGGCTTGTGGGTGTGGGGGCCGGAACACTAATTCCACGTTCAGATGTAAAGCTCTTTGGCGTTGGACAAAACAACCATTTCAATTTTGCTGGTTACGGACTTTCTGCCAAAACTGGACTTCGCTTTGATTTATCCCGAAGGTTTTTCTTCCAAACGGATGTGATGGGAGGATTCGTCCGTTTGAACAACGTCCATACCACTGGCAGAAATGACATCGACTATGCCCAACAAAGCATCTGGTTCGGACAGTTTTATGGTGCTTTGGGCTATAAGTTTGGAAGAAAAAGAAATAAATAATTTCACATTTGTCTGAATTAGGATTAAAGGATTTTAGGATTAATAAGATTCTATATTATCTGTAAAAGTCCATCATGATAATCCTAAAATCCACAAATCCCGATTTAGACACATACGCTGATAGCCGAAAGCTGACAGCCAATAGCTATAAAAAAATGAATCTTTTTAATGTATATCCTCTTTACGACATCACGCCTGTAAGAGCCCTTGGAAGCAAATTATGGGACAAAAATGGTGTCGAATATCTTGACCTTTACGGAGGTCATGCTGTCATTTCTATTGGACATTCGCATCCGCATTACGTTCAGAAATTGACCGAACAATTAAGCAATCTTGGGTTCTATTCAAACTCGGTAAATATCCCAATTCAGCAAGAATTAGCGACTAAATTGGGGGAACTTTCGGGTTACGAAGACTATGAACTTTTCCTTTGTAATTCAGGGGCAGAAGCTAACGAAAACGCTTTGAAATTAGCTTCTTTCTTCAACGGTCGCAAAAAAGTAATTGCTTTCTCAAAAGCGTTTCACGGCAGAACGGCGGGGGCAGTTGCCGTTACGGATAATCCATCCATTGTTGCTCCAATTAATTACAATGAACACGTTACGTTTTTGCCTTTCAATGACGTTGAAGCTTTACGTGCGAATGTTACAGACGAAATCTGTGCTGTGATTGTGGAGGGCATCCAAGGCGTGGGCGGCATTAATGTTTGCTCTGATGAATTCTTGAAAACTGCTCGTGAAGTTTGTGATGAAACGGGAGCAATTCTGATTTTGGACTCCGTACAATGCGGTTATGGACGTTCAGGAAAATTCTTCTCGCATGACTTCTCAGGCATCAAACCCGACCTTATGACTACTGCCAAGGGAATGGGCAATGGCTTTCCGATTGGGGGCGTATTAATTGCTCCAAAATTCAAGGCAAAATTTGGAATGTTAGGTACAACTTTTGGCGGAAATCATTTGGCTTGTGCCGCAGCAGTAGCAGTATTGGATGTGATGAAATCTGAGAATTTGATGGAAAATGCTACGAAAATGGGTAATTATTTAGTAGAAAATCTGAAAGGGATTTCGGGTATCAAAGAATTGCGTGGACGTGGCCTGATGATAGGTATCGAATTTGAACAACCTGTCGATAAAATCAGAGATACGTTACTGTTTGACCATAAAATTTTCTGTGGATATTCTGGTAAAAATACATTAAGATTATTGCCAAGTTTAGCAGTGGGACAAGAGGAATTGGATAGATTTTTAGAGGCACTTGTATTGGTGAAGAGTACACGGTAAACAGATTTGACGAAGTTAAAAAAGGGTAAACGATTAATCTCGATTACCTTTTTTAATTTTTTTTCCCCAAGACCTTTCACATTTTACTATTCACCAACAGATTCTTCCGCTAAAATTTTAGTGATAATTTTTTTCCATGCAAAAGTTTCTTCTTTGCTAATAACCTCTGGTGTGGGGTTGATTTCCTCTTCTCCTACTCTTTGTAATCGCTTGTAGGTCAGGGTATTGATTATGCTTTCATCTCGCCAAACCTCAATTTGTAGATTCTCTTCTTCCGAAGTCTCCGTTCGAAAATGTCTGGCTAATAATATGTAGTCAATTTTCAACATTAGGGTTAACAAAATTTAATACGATAATTTTCCCGCAAAACGAGGTATTATCAAAATTTTAATGAGTTCTTGTGTTCTATATTAAAAGACTCAAAATTTAAGTTTAGGTAACACTATTGAAACAAAATTCCTTAAAAAAATGCACTATTCTGACTATTGCAAGGTGGCTTTGTTTATCCAATCTTTAATGTTTGATATTAATTAAGAAGATTTACTTAATTAAAATTTATTATAAAACCTTCCCTTAAATATATTTGGCAAGAGTTTTGTAAAATTCTTTTAAGAATATAACAAAATGTGGAATAAAAAAAGTTTAACACTTTGACTATCAGAGGCTTATTTTCTGTTTAACATATTTTCACATTTCAAAAACGTTTATAAGCATCTATTCATTTTGATATTAACTCAAAATGTGATTATTTTGCGTTTCTTTTGCGTTATTCTGAATGGGCAAATTGATTGAGTAGTTCAAAAATTGTATTTACACATCTACCTACAAAAAACCACAGGCGGTAGATAAAAATAACAAATAAATAACATTTTAAAATGGCAATTATTACCAAAATTAGAGAGAAGTCAGGAATTGCAGCAGCGGCAATTGCAATCAGTTTAATTTTTTTCCTTGTTGGCGGAGACCTTTTTACAGGAAATTCACGCTTTTTTGGCGGTTCTAATAATGTAATTGGCGAGATCAGCGGTGAGAATATTCAATACAAGGATTTTCAAGCCAAGGTTGAAGAACTATCCAATAATTATTCAGCTCAGGCTGGACGCAGTCCAGGTGAGCAAGAATTAAGTCAGATGCGAGACCAAGTTTGGAATCAATATCTTATGGATTTTGCCTATGGCAAAGAATATGAGGCATTAGGATTGTCGGTTTCTCCTAAAGAACTAGTGGATATGGTGCAGGGAAATAATATCCATCCATCTGTACGTCAGCAGTTTACCAATCCACAAACAGGTCAGTTTGACAAAGGTTATGTGATTCAGTTTTTGAAAAATTTCAAAACCATGCCCGTAGCACAGCAGCAAGCATGGGCAAATTTTGAGAAATCATTAGCTCAAGACCGTTTGAGAAGTAAATATGAGGGTTTGTTGAGAATGTCGGCTTATACTACAAATGCAGAGGCTCAAAAAGAATATATGTCTCAAACTGCCAAGGTAAACGCACGTTACGTCTATGTACCTTTCTATTCTGTTCCAGATTCAACCGTTAAAGTTACAGATTCAGAATTGGAAGATTATTTGAACAGCCATAAAGACCTGTATAAAGGACAAAATACTCGTTCAATCCAGTATGTAACGTTCCCCACGGTTCCTTCAAAACAAGATACGGCTTCTTTCTACAACGATATAAAACGTTTGGCGAAAGATTTGGCAGTTACTAAAAATGATTCAGCGTTTGCCATGATGAATTCGGATGTCAAAACTCCTTATTATGTTACGATGGCGGAGATTCCAGAAGCGGTAAAAGGTCAATTATCAAGCATGACTCCAGGCGGTATTTATGGACCTTTCAAAAATGGTTTGACGTACTCAATCTATAAATACGGTGGCATCCAGAAAGATTCATTATTTACGGTTCGTGCCAGCCATATTTTGATTCAAGCTGCTAAAACAGCTCCTGATTCAGTGAAAGCGGCTGCTCGTACACGTGCAGAAGGTATTTTGGCACAAATCAGAGGTGGTGCTTCATTTGAGGCTTTGGCTCAACAATTTGGTTCAGACGGAACGGCTCAACAAGGTGGAGATTTAGGTTATTTCAAGAACAATGGTTCAATGGTGAAGCCTTTTGAGAATGCTATCTTCGGATTCTCGGGAACGGGTTTATTGCCAAATATTGTTGAAACAGATTTTGGTTATCACATCGTGAAAGTAACAGAAGCTAAAACTAACACTCGTTATAAATTAGCCGCTATCAATCGTAATATTGCTCCAAGTCAATCAACAATGGATGAAGTTTTGCGTAAAGCAGATGCTTTTGCCGCTGCAAACGATACCAAAGAAAAATTTGAAGCTGCTTTGAAGAAAGATAAAACGTTAATTATGTTGCGTGGCGATAAAATTCCAGAAGGAGCAAAAGGATTCAGTAATTTACAAAATGCAGGAGAAATTGTTCGTTGGGCATTTAATGATGATACAAAGGTGGGTGATGTGTCAAAAGTATTCCAAAATGATAATCAATATATTGTAGCATTGGAAACAGGCGCAACCAGCAAAGACAAGGTAAAAGTAGATGATTTCCGTGATGAATTGACGGCTCGTGTACGTGGAGACAAGAAGGCAGAGCAAATCATGAAGAAATTGGGTGGTATCTCTGGAACATTAGAGCAAATTGCTCAGAAATACGGTGCAGGGGCTTTGGTAGAAACAGCGAATGATTTGACTTTGGCACAAGGGACATTGACCAGTGCAGGTGCAGACCCAGTTGCTATCGGAAAAGCATTTGGTTTGAAGGCAGGTAAGCGTTCTAAGCCATTCAAAGGGGACGGTGGTGTATTTATCATGGAAACCGTTTCTTCAACACCAGCCCCAGCGATTGCAGACTTGACAGCTTATAAAAACTCAGCAAAAATGATGGCAGCACAAAGAACCTCATTTTATATCAACGAAGCCATCAAAGACAATGCGAAGGTGGTTGATAATAGAGCTAAGTTTTATTGAGAATAGTTAATAAAAGAAACATAAAAAAAAGCATCTCGGAAGGGGTGCTTTTTTTGTTTTTATGTGTAGATTTGTTTTTTTACAAAACTCAAAACATCAAAATTCTATTTCCATGAAAAAAATACCTTCTATTCTCTTATTATCCTCACAATTGTTTTTATTCCTAATTTTTTCCACAAATGCACAG
>JANPIG010000211.1:0-4652 GCA_031424875.1 Cytophagales bacterium | reverse complement strand
CTGGTGCGGGCGTAAAAAAGGGATTCACCTACGGAGAAACCGATGATTTTGGATATAATGTACAAAAAGACCCTGTACACGTACACGACTTCCAAGCCACCATTATGCACCTTATGGGCATAGACCACGAGCGTATGACTTTCAAACATCAAGGCAGACGCTATCGTTTGACGGATGTGGCGGGGAAGGTGGTGAAGGGAGTTTTAGTGTAGGGGTTAATCCCTTATATTCATCAGAAAAGGCGTTGATTTGCTTTCAGCGAATTTCTGGTAATGCTTACTTTACCTAACTAGGCTGTGGTTCAATTTAAAATAAATCATCTAAGGTAATAGTGGACTGTAAAAGTGCATTTGATTCACTATTTTGAACTACTCCACCCGCCGTTATGAATGTCAAAAAAAGTGTTTTCCTATTTTTAGTAAAATGATTGAAAGCGGTCATTTTCAAACGCATTTCTTGGGCATAATTTTTCGTAATAATATACGGATTTTCATTAAATTTTATTTCACAGACGTTAATTGCTTTGTCTCCTCTATCAATAAGCATATCTATTTGAGCCCCTTTCATTTCGTCATCTCCACGATTTGACCATGACGAAACAGTAGTTTGAATGCCCGAAATTCCTAATGCTTTGATGATATTTTTGCTATGGTAAAAGCATACATTTTCAAAAGTCAATCCACTCCAAGTTTTCCATTGTTGGGTGTTTTGAACTGCCATCCAATTTTGGAATTTCTTTGTTTTTTTGAAATTTACGTAAAATAAAGAATAGTTGTCAATCACTTTATAATGGATAGTTTTTCCACTTTTAGCATATTGCATTTGTGTTTCTATGAATCCCGAAGCTTCCAACTCCTCTAAAATATTAGTAAACCAGCCGCTCGAAATTACTTTACATTTCGTCAAAACCTCCTCACGAGTCAATCCATAGCGATTTTGGGCTAATATTTCTACAATCTGCTTGTATAGTCCTCCTTTTCCAAACAGCGATAAAAATAAATATTCAAACTCGTCTGAAAGCAACCCATCTTTATCAAAAATCAATCTTTCGATTGCCATGGCGGGTGTTTCACCTTTTCTGACTTGATTGAGATAGTGTGGAACTCCCCCAAGCATCATGTATAATTCGGTAATATGAAATCTGCTGATTACCAACGATTTAGATTGAAAAAATGCTTCCGTTTCTGCTAAAGTAAACGGTTTTAGTACGATTCTTTTGGTTACTCTATTATACAAACCGCCTTTACTTTTTTCAATTTTTTGAATCATCCAAGCCGCTGCTGAACCGCATATTATCAACACCACATCTTTACGAGCCGAAGCCCAACCATTCCAAAAACCTTCAAATGCGGTTAAAAACCTTGATTTTGCGGTTGCCATCCACGGAACTTCATCCAAAAAAATCACTTTTTTAGATTTTTGCTCATGGTTATCAATCAATATTTTCAACATATCAAATGCTTCAAACCAATCATTGGGGACAGAAATGGGCATCACACTTTTAGAAGCACTCTGAATGCAAGAAGCGAATTCTTTCAATTGTTCATGCAAAGTAGCCTCAAATAAACCGCTGGTACTGAAAATCATTTCATTGGTAAAATGTTCTCGCACGAGATAAGTTTTCCCGATTCTACGTCTACCATACAAAGCAATTAACTCACTTTGCGAGGATTGCAAAGCTTCATTCAATATCTTTCTTTCGTTGATTCTTCCTATCATTTTTCCTTATAAATCTCCAAATATAAGAAAAAAACATCAATTTGGAGAATTATAAATTTTTATAATTCTCCAAAATCTGTAAAAAAGCATAGATCTGGAGAATGATAAATTTTTGAAGAAGAAACTTATTTATATAATTGCTTTCGAGTCCACTTCCACAAGTATCATATAATAGTGCAATTCAAAAATAATCTCAAAAAGCCAATCAAATTTATTTTGACCCCTTAAATGAACCCTCTACCACTAATATTGTTATTACATAATTAGCCTATTTTGCTAAGAAATTAAACCTAAAACAGTAAAAAATGAATACAGAAAGTATTGATACAACCTTTAAATTGGGTGGAGACATTACGATAAATCGCATGGGATATGGAGCCATGCGCATTACGGGCAACGGTATTTGGGGAATGCCAGATGATAAAGGAAATGCCATTAAAGTTTTGCAAAACGCAGTAGAGTTGGGCGTAAATTTTATTGATACCGCCGACTCGTATGGGCCTCACGTTTCGGAGGATTTAATAGCGGAAGCTTTACATCCTTATAAAGAAGGCTTGATAATTGCCACAAAAGGCGGTTTAGAAAGAACTGGACCTAATCAGTGGCCCGTGAATGGACATCCCAAACATTTGGAAGAAGCACTGGAAGGAAGTTTGAAACGATTGAAGTTAGATTGTATTGATTTATACCAATTGCACCGCATAGATCCAAACGTACCCGTAGAAGACCAGATGAATTTCTTGAAAAACGCTCAGGAACAAGGGAAAATCAAACACATTGGTTTGAGCGAAGTAGGAGTGGAGGACATCAAAAAAGCCATGGACTATTTCACGGTAGTAAGTGTACAGTATATGTCCAGCTACGGCAATCGTACATGGGAAGAGGTGTTGAAATTTACGGCAGAAAATAATATCGCTTTTATTCCTTGGTATCCATTAGATGCTGGCAATCCTGCGGGAGAAGAAAAGCTAAAAAAAATTGCTGAAAAACACAATTCAACGGTACATCAGGTGGCTTTAAATTGGCTATTACATCATTCTCCCAATCTTTTATTGATTCCTGGAACAGCAAATTTAGAGCATTTAGCCGAGAATATGGGAGCTTTACAAATCGACCTCACGGAAGAGGATATGGCATTTTTGGGATAAACAATAGAGCATAAGAAAAGGCATTATGAGATAATTTCTTCTCAAAATGCCTTTTTTTAAATGTAAAATTCGATTACAGAACGTCTTCAAACTCTTTTGTTTTGGCAAAAATACTTTTGGCAAAAGAACACACAGGAACAATTTTTATACCTTTTTCTCGGGCAAATTCAACAGATCTTGCTACTAATTGTTTCCCCGCACCTTGCCCTTTCAAAACATCCTCTACGCCAGTATGCTCAATAATTATAGTGTCTTTATTTCGCCAAGAATAAACCAATTCTCCTACCTTTTTACCTTCTTGTTCGATAAAAAACATTCCTGTAATATCATTATCTTTTTGCTGAATTTCCATAGTTCAAACAATTTATTTATTTTCAAAATGAGCTTTTACCAATGCAACTTGCTGATTATGAGACAGATGGTCGGTACTTTCAACACTGATTTTGATATTGTCAAAATGATGATCATCTTTTAAAATATTGTGAAGTTCGGCTTTGGCATTGGTGGGTCCAAACAATAATACTTCATCATAATCCTTAATTACATCCGCCAATTTCTTGTAAAACTCTCCCTGTTTTTGATTCTCTTTATTCTGAATGGTATTTTCGCTATCACTGGCAACGGTATTTTTTTCTTCCTGTGTTAACGTAATATCCGCATTCTGAATGGGCATAGAATGTTTTGTGTATTCCACAAAATGTGCCACGGAATGATCCATCCAAATTCCTAAATATTTTTTATCAATCATAGTCTTTTTTTTAGATTGCGAAACAGTTTTCACAACGTTACAAAATTATGACTGTTTTAATTTGTAAATGTTACATGATTTGAGAAGAAATTTACATTATTCACAGGTTTGAGAATTGTTCATGTTGCTTTTGTGTAGAGTTTTCAATAGTTCCAAATACAATCAAATATCTTAACGATAAAGAACATATTGCTCTCGCATAGTCACGATTGATTTGTTGCCAAAGATTAAGGTTTTATTAATCAACATCCCTCATTCTATTATTTTCAACCGAACAGATTTCTCAAAATAATTTCCTTTCAACGTATTATTCGGATTGCCTTTTTCTGCTTCTCCCTTCGTCAGCATTACTTGGAGCATGATATTTTCATCTTTTGCCGTACTCAATGGTCTGATGGTCATGGGTAAACTGGTGATAGTTGAATTGGCAAAATTCTCAACTTTGTCACCCGTAACCCGACATGATAATTGCAAATTGACCTCCCAATTTGGGGCAAATTTTGAAAGTGTACTTTTGCCAATTGTAGTAGTATCAACGTAAATCCAAGCATTTTTTGAGGGCGATAAAATTCCTTCCATATCCTTTCTCCCAAGTACTGTCAATACCGTTTTAGCTTCGTATCTCTTTGCGGTAATTAAAAAAGTTCCGTCCGCTTGTTTCAATGATTTTTTGGTTTCTTTGTCGATAATATCAATGATATTGTTGGCATCTTCTTTCCAAGGTCCATTATTGGCATGGCACGATAGACAGTTTTTAGAGTTAGTCAAAATCCCTACGCCAGGTGGATAAGCAGCAGCGTGATTGAAGCCCAAACTTGCTTTGGTCGAACCAAATTCTGGATGATATGTGCTTACTTCCTCATGCGGAAAAAGGCTGGCAATGATGGTGATGATGAATAGTGAGGATAAAATTAGGATGAATTTTTTCATAAGTTGGAATTGTTGGGGATTATTTATGGAGTAATTTAATTAAGATTTAACGAAACAAAAAAGCTGAATCTAAACAAAATTTAGAATCAGCCTTTTTTTTAAAAAAT
>JANPIG010000210.1:0-3810 GCA_031424875.1 Cytophagales bacterium | reverse complement strand
GTTACCCAAGCCAAAATTGACCAAGCCTCAACACTATTTGCCGCTCATTTTGGCAATGAAAAATTGTTTAATAAAGCTGGTTGGGAATACATTTTGCATACACACAACGGTCATTTACCCGTGCGAATAAAGGCGGTGCCAGAAGGCAGGGTTATCCCAACGCACAACGTAATTATGACCGTTGAAAATACTGACCCCAACTGTTTTTGGCTAACTAATTTCTTGGAAACACTACTCGTTCAAATGTGGTACCCCTGCACTGTGGCAACCATTAGTAGAGAAGTAAAGTCGTTGATTATTAAATACTTAGAACAAACAGGCGACCCAAGTGCGATTGATTTTAAATTACATGATTTTGGTTTCAGAGGTGTAAGTAGCGTTGAAGGTGCGGGTATTGGCGGGGCGGCTCATTTGGTCAATTTTATGGGAACAGATACGGTGGTTGCCCTCACTTTTATTCAGGAATATTATAATACGGATGCTATGTTTGGATTCAGCATTCCCGCCGCCGAACATAGCACCATTACGAGTTGGGGACAAGCCCATGAGGTAGATGCCTATCGCAATATGTTAGACCAATATCCCGAAGGCTTGGTGGCGGTGGTGAGTGATAGTTATGATGTGTATTATGCCTGTGAAAAACTGTGGGGCGAGGTACTGAAAGAGAAGATTTTGGGTAGAAATGGTACGCTGGTGGTGCGTCCAGATAGTGGTGTACCCAAAGATGTGGTGTTGAAATGTGTAGAGATTTTGGGTGAAAAAATTGGCTTTAGTGTTAATGAAAAAGGCTATAAAGTGCTTAACCCGCATATTAGAGTTATTCAGGGCGATGGGGTGAATTATGAAAGCATTGGTGAGATTTTGGAAAACCTAAAAACCCACGGTTGGAGTGCCGACAATGTGGGTTTTGGCATGGGCGGGGCATTATTACAAAAAGTACACCGAGACACCCAAAAGTTTGCCTTCAAATGTAGCTGTGCCACCGTAAACGGCGAAGACCGAGACGTATTTAAAGACCCCATAACCGACCACGGCAAAAAGAGCAAAAAGGGACGTTTGAAATTAGTTTACGAAAACGGACAATACCAAACAAAACCTCTCCACGAAGGCGGTGAAGACATTTTACAGACGGTTTTTGAGAATGGGGTTATTTTGAGGGAGATTGTTTTTGAGACTGTAAAACGGAATAGCCTTGTACGCTGAATGATAATAAAATAATTAAAGGAGGAATATAGTAATTGCGACACAGTCGAGCGTGGAGCGAGCGTGGTTAATCAAAGTTTTGTATTGCTACTTATTTTCTTCAATCTTATTCTCTCACTTTCACACTACGCCCAGAGGGCTTAAACGATAACACTCACTCGGCAAAGAGCCGAGCGAGTGCGGGGGGTTGTGTACTATATTTTCCAACGGGGATTACCTATTTTTATCTTCTGAGTTGCTTCTTTATCATGAATACCTATTCCTTTTTTATTTATTTTTACTATCCACTCTATAGGATCATAACTTGAAACAATTAAATATTTTGACTTAGGAAAATCATCAATTAATTTCTTATTTGACTTCTTTACTAATGCTTTGAATAACGCTTTATCTGTTTCAGTTGAATCAAAAGCTATATTTTCTTTCAATTCAGTAAGTCCATAATACAATATTAATTTTTTAGCTACAAAAAAATATGATGTGGGTTTATTTTTTAGAAGCATTTCTTGCGATTCTAAACGACTAAATCTATATAAATTAGACTCATTGTTACTTATCTGAGATATTATTACAATTCCAGTTGTATCTAATTTCTGATATTGTCTGAGAATATTGTGGAATTTTCTCTGAAACTCAGAGGAGTTCATTTGTTTACTTTGTCCGTTAGTTCTATCTATTACTCCTAAAAAAATTAGGAGTAATAAATAAATAAGTTTTGATTTTCGTATCATATTTTTATCTTATTTTAAATGCACAATATTGTAATTCTTCCATAGATTTTATGGGAGTATAGCCATTAGGATTCAACTCGCCTGTATATTGAATGATACCTGTATTACCAATAATATAACTTGGAACTTGTAAAATATCATAACTTCGTCTGTCTGCATCACTTGGGATAAAATTATTTCCATTTATTGTATTAGGATGAGAATGTACTACAGCAATCACTTTATATTTTTCAAATGAGTCCGTTGGAGTGTAATATGTAATACCGTTTTCTCTTGTAAAACACCCTAAATAATCAAATTTAGCTTCACTGCTGGTATTACTTGCAAATCCCACTCCGCAAGATGATCCTGACAAAGGTTGTAGGTAAGAACCATTTTCAGTGAATACAACAGCATTTTCTTTATAAACAGACCCATTTCTGAAACTATTGCTCCACAAATGCTTTAAAACATCACAATCAAATGACTTTGTACGAAAACCTGGCGTAAGTGGTATTATACATTCGTGTCCATATTGATCAATAGTTACAGTTGCCATTCTTGCATTATTAGGGTCAATTGATTCTGGATGAAGTATGCCTATTTCACAAATAGAAGGTCCACAAGGATCACCAAACTGATCATAACCTGTTGTAGTATTACAATCACGTCCACATTTTTGACTATATTGGTCATACCCATTATTTCCACAAATTGCTTCTCCGCAAGGAGTTCCATTTCTATATCCATTTATACATTCTCCAGTAGGACCACCACCACCGCCACCACCACCACCACCACCACCGCCATCACAACCAGTGGTTGTTATGCTACATTCAGAAGAATATGTCCAATTAGTACAAGTACCATCACCGTAGCAGTCTCTTTCTCTGTAGTAATGGCATATTTCAATATAAATACATTCTTGATCAGTTTCGGCTCTTCTTTCAGTTCTTTGTTCGGATAATTTTACTTTTTCATGATTTACGGTTGCTGCACTTCCTTCACTTACACATTGCCCTGTAAAAGGACTACAACACATTCCTTGTCCATTAGGCAAATATCCGCTCGGACAGCCTTGTGGAGTTGGATTTCCACCACCTCCGTTTCCACCACCTCCATCATTTCCGCCACCACCTTCGTTTACACAATCTCCATTAAAGGGATTACAACACATTCCATTTCCATTCGGCAAATATCCACTTGGACACCCTACGATATTGGTAACAGGTGGCGTTTTAGGAGGCAATAACTTCTTTTCAACAATACTTTTTGAAGTCTCATAACCCCAATAATACACAGGGTTTTTGCTTCCATTTTGTAAATAAACCTCCACCGTTCCAGCCGAGAGGGGTTTGTCAATATTTACACTTAATAATTCTCCGCTGTTTTTTGCTTCGCTACTGATGGGTTGTTCCCACGTGTCGGTGAGTCGTCCACGAGTATCTCTATGTTGTAACCAAAGCCCTGCTTGAGGTACGCCTCGGGGGCGGTTTTTCCAAATGCTGGGTAAAGTTGCAACACTCACGCCCAAAGGAATTAACGGTGAAATAGCATTGACATTGTTTCCTTCGGCAGATGTACGACTCTGTAATTGTGTACTGACCGCTACCCCCGCAGTGGCAATGACTAAATTCGCCCAAAATTTCTGAGCATTTCCCGACCTGTAACTTACGTAAAGGTTGGTGTTCAGTTTGGTAGCTGTACCCTCTTTAATCTCTATTTTATCCAACAAAACTTGTTTGTCGGAAATCATTTTTACATCGGCTTGGCAATCTAAGCAACAGTTTTGAGCCTGTAAACTGTTCTGTATCAAAAGCAACAGCAATAATGCTGACACTTTTACAAGGTTATATAATTTTTGCATGATTTACAAATTTTAAAGTCGAAAAAATAT
>JANPIG010000209.1:0-1593 GCA_031424875.1 Cytophagales bacterium | reverse complement strand
GATGCCTTCGGCAACGCAGATTTTCGCAGATTTTTTCACTGGAACTTTATGCTTCTGAAAGGTTTTTTAACATTTTTGGTAAAGAAACTTCTTTTAAAGTCCTCTTAAATCTGCGTTGCCGAAGGCATCTGCGTCATCTGCGTTCCATTATTTCGACACATTCAAAACCACAAAAGCTATGTTCATTATCGAAAACTATTCACTTGCCGTTGTCTTCACCATTATCACGATGTTATGCTGGGGTTCGTGGGCAAATACCCAAAAACTTACTTCAAAAGATTGGCGATTTGAGACTTTTTATTGGGATTACGTCTTTGGAATAGTCATAATGTCACTCATTTTTGCCTTTACATTTGGTAGTTCTGGCAACGTTGGGCGTAGCTTTATGGAAGATTATCAACAAGCAGATAGTCAAAATATTCAATCAGCTTTGATTGGTGGAGTTATTTTTAATGCCGCAAATATTTTATTAGTTTCAGCCATTACGATTGCAGGAATGTCTGTGGCTTTCCCCGTTGGCATTGGTTTAGCTTTAGTTATTGGGGTGATTGTCAATTATATAGATAATCCTGTGGGAGATAAAACTTTACTATTTTTGGGCGTAGGATTAATTGCCTTTGCTATTTTATTAAATGCCAATGCCTACCGAAAAATGCAAAGCGGCAAGAGTTCAGTTTCTACCAAAGGCTTAATTTTATCCGTTGCCGCTGGTATTTTGATGGGCTATTTTTACAAGTACGTTGCCGCTTCCATGTTCTCAGATTTCAATGTGCCAGAGGCGGGAAAATTAAGTCCATATACCGCAGTGGTTATTTTTGCCATCGGAATATTAATCAGTAATTTTATTTTCAATACCTATTTGATGCTTCGCCCATTTGAAGGGAGACCCGTTTCTTACGGAGATTATTTTAAAGGTTCATCCAAAAATCATTTAATGGGAATTTTGGGAGGTATGATTTGGTGTATTGGAATGTCATTCAATATTATTGCCTCTGGAAAGGCTGGGGCAGCCATTTCTTATGGATTAGGACAAGGGGCAACCATTGTGGCAGCAATTTGGGGAATATATATTTGGAAAGAATTCAAAGATGCCCCCAAAGGAACTTCAACGATTTTGAATATTATGTTGGGTTGTTATATTGTTGGGTTGGGGTTGATTATTGCGGCGAGATGAGTTAATGAACTTCTCAATACATAATATTTATCAATGAGAAAATTGTATTCGTAAATGATACAAATTTCATTGATTTGACTCTTTTATTTTTATAATAATCTCTCTAACTTTTTTAATAGGCATTTTAAATACGTCCGCAATAAATTTATCGTCAAAATCCTTTTCTAACAATCCTTTAATATGTTCAAAAGTCGTTTCTTCTCTAATATGGTCTGCAATTGTCATGGCAATATTGTTTACTTGGTTTGAAACTTTAGTAAATATAGTAGGTATTTCTTTGTTTGTCAAGTCAACAGCGTTCTGAATATAAACGAAAACGCTCTTGATAAAATCTAATTGCTGTTGAGCATCCAATTCTTTGAGTTTTTCTAACCAAAAAGGCGTTAGTTTTAAAAATTCATCATTTTTATCATGGCTAT
>JANPIG010000208.1:0-6652 GCA_031424875.1 Cytophagales bacterium | reverse complement strand
GAAGGCAATAAAATCACGGATTGAATCTGAACCGCCAAATAATGAACAAAGTCTATCGAAACCAAACGCTAAACCACCATGCGGAGGTGCGCCATATTCAAAAGCATCCATCAAAAATCCAAATTGGTGCTTGGCTTCTTCGTCCGAGAATCCTAAGACTTCAAACATTTTGGCTTGTAATTCTCTTTGGAAAATACGGATTGAACCTCCTCCTACTTCTACGCCATTAATTACAAGGTCATAAGCATTGGCTCTAATTTTACCGTAATCTCCTGATTCTAAGTATTTTATATCTTCTGGTTTGGGGCTTGTGAAAGGGTGGTGCATGGCAAACCATCTGTCATCTTCCTCTCCATATTCCAATAAGGGAAAATCCACAACCCAATGGGCAGCATATTTCTTTGGGTCACGAAGTCCCAAACGATTACCCATTTCTAAACGTAATTCATTTAATTGCTTACGAACTTTGTCGCCATCGCCAGGCAGAATCAGGATTAAATCGCCTGGCTCTGCCTTGAATGCTTCTGCCCATTTCTTCAAATCTTCTTCTGAATAGAATTTATCCACCGACGATTTCAAACTTCCATCGGCATTATAACGGAAGTAAATCAATCCTTTCGCTCCAATTTGTGGGCGTTTTACAAAATCAGTTAATTCATCAATTTGCTTGCGAGTGTATTCTGCACAGCCTTTTGCATTGATACCCACAACAGTATTAGCAGAATCAAAAACAACAAAATCTTTACCCGAAACCAAATCAACTTCTTCGCTTTTCAATTCCACAAACTTCATATCAAAACGGATATCAGGCTTGTCTGAACCATAAAATTTCATGGCATCGGCGTAGGTCATACGTGAAACTTCACCCAAATCCATTCCTTTTACTTTGGTGAAAAGGTAACGAATCAATCCCTCAAACATATTCAAAACATCTTCTTGTTCGATGAAAGACATTTCGCAGTCAATTTGGGTAAATTCTGGCTGACGGTCGGCACGTAAATCTTCATCACGGAAACATTTTACAATTTGATAATAACGGTCAAAACCCGACACCATCAATAATTGCTTGAACGTTTGTGGCGACTGTGGCAAAGCGTAAAATTCCCCTGGATTCATCCGTGAAGGCACCACAAAATCTCTTGCTCCTTCGGGCGTTGACTTAATCAACACAGGCGTTTCAACTTCGATAAAATCCTGATTATCAAGATATTCACGAGTAAAACGGGCTACTTGATGACGTAATTGTAAGTTTTGACGAACAGGATTTCTACGTAAATCGAGATAACGATATTTCATCCGCAGATCATCGCCACCGTCAGTATCATCTTCAATCAAAAAAGGGGGTAACTTAGCAGGGTTCAAAATCGTGATTGAATCCACTTTTATCTCAATATCACCCGTGGCAATTTTGTCATTTTTTGAAAGGCGTTCTACCACCAAACCCGTTGCCGAAATCACAAATTCACGCCCAAAAGTACGAGCCAAATCCAAGATTTCTTTGGGTGTTTTGCCTTCTTCGAGCATCAATTGTGTAATGCCGTAGCGGTCACGAAGGTCAATCCAAATCATGCCCCCTTTATCACGAGAGCGTTGCACCCACCCACAAAGGGTAACGGTTTTGTTTACATCAGCAAGGCGAAGTTCGCCGTTATTATGTGTTCTTAGCATAAATCATTTAGTGATTTGTGATTGAGTGATTGGTGATTAACAATCCCCTTTACAAATACATTTTACCTATAAAACCCTAAATTTCTTAATTTCTACAAAATTACGGAAATTAAAGTTTTGAAAACTATTTGGGGAGTTAAAGATTGGGAAATGTGGTGAATGGGTTGTATAATTCTTTTGATTTTTTCTGCTTTTTAGCTACATTTGAGATAGATTTCTGACAAAATAACCCTATAAAATAAATTATTTACCCTATGGAAACTCTTTATAACGATGACCAATTATTTATTCCAATTATTTCTGATTACGGATTCAAAGCTACTTTTGGGAATGAAACTAACACCTTATTTTTACGTAAAGCCTTACAGGCTCTTATTAAATCTAATGTTCCAATTAAGGCGGTAAAATTTGATAAAAATACGTTTGAAGGTATTACACAAGATAGTAGGAGTGGGATTTTTGATTTGGCATGCATAGATGAAAATGACAATCATTTTATTGTAGAGATGCAGTATGGAGACGCTCCTTACTTTATTCAACGCATGAAATTTTATGCATTGCATAAGTTTAATGCAAAGGTCAAAAAAGGTAAATTTGACTACGGATTATTGACAAAAATATATTGCGTAGCCATTTTGGCCAATAATATTTTACCAAATTCACATTATCACACTATCGCAAATCTAAGAGATGAAAATGGGGAACTTTTTGATGACCTTATGACTTTTATTACCGTAGAATTAGAAAAATTTACTTTACAAGAAGTTGCGATTCAATCAAATTTAGAAAAACTGATTTATACGATGAAGACTTTGCATACAGTTACACCAAGCACCCAATTTCCAAAATTTTGGAATGAGGAATGGCTAAAAGTAGCCATTGATGAATTGGACAGTAGAAAAATGTCTCCTGATGAGAAGGCATCATTTGAAATGCTGGTGGCTCGTAATGCTGAAGTCATCAGGGCAGAGAGCCGAAAAAATGAAAAAGCTATTAGTAACCTTTTGATTCTCAATGTTTTGTCTAATGAGCAAATAGCCCAAGCTTTAAATGTTTCTTTGGAACTGGTTGAAAAAATTAAACAAAAACTTAATCAGGAAAAATAATTACGAAAATATAAAATTCTTCCCCCAAAGCCATTTTGCTAAATTCTGAAAGCAAAATGGCTTTTTTGTGGTTATATTAAAAAGAAGAAAATAAAAATATGAAAAAAGTCGCCATCATTGGGGCAGGGATTGCGGGAATTGCTTCGGCTATTCGTTTGGCACACAAGGGCTATGCCGTTTCAGTGTTTGAAGCTAACACTTATGCAGGAGGAAAATTGAGTAGTTTGGAGCAAAATGGTTATCGTTTTGATGCGGGTCCTTCGTTGTTTACTTTGCCACATTTAGTTACAGAATTGTTTAAATTGGTAGGTAAAAATCCCACTGATTTCTTTGAATACGAGCAATTGACCGAGATTTGCCGCTATTTTTGGGAAGACCAAACTCAATTAACCGCTTGGGCTGAACCCGAAAAATTTGCCCAAGAAGTAGAAAATGTTACGGGTGAAAAAGCAGAAAAGATTTTACAATTTTTGAAAGATGCTGCTTTTAAATATGAGGTTTTGGAGGGTCTTTTCCTCCAAGATTCCTTGCATAAATTATCCACTTGGACTTCTAAAAAAGCCTTGAAAGGCTATCTAAACTTACCTAAATTAGGTATTTTTGGAACTATGAATGCTGCCAATGAAAAGCTATTCAAAAACCCCAAAATCGTGCAGCTTTTCAATCGTTATGCCACTTACAACGGCTCTGATCCTTATCAGACTCCTGCCACGCTCAATATTATTCCTCATTTAGAATATAATATCGGAGCATTTTTTCCTAAAAAAGGCATGGTTTCCATTACTAATTCTTTGGTAGAATTGGCAAAAAGTTTGGGCGTGGAGTTTTATTTTGAAACGCAGGTGGAGGAAATAATTATAGAAAATGGAGAGGTGAAAGGCATTAGGGTGAAAAGTATAAATGAAAAAAGTGAAAAAAATTCATCGCTCATCGCTCAGGACTACGTGGTTTCTAACATGGACATCACCCACACTTACCGAAAACTTTTGCCTCATGCCAAACACCCAAATTTTCTATTAAATCAGCCTAAATCAAGCTCAGGCGTGATTTTTTATTGGGGAATTAAGCAACAATTTCCCCAATTAGATTTGCATAATATTCTGTTTAGTGAAAATTATAGAGAGGAATTCAAGACGATGTTTGAGGATAAAACCATTTATCACGACCCTACGGTTTATATTAACATCACTTCCAAACATAAGCCTGATGATGCTCCCGAAGGTTGCGAAAATTGGTTTGTGTTAATAAATGCCCCTGCGAATGAAGGGCAAGATTGGGATAAAATTATTGCCGAAACCAAGCAAAATGTAATTCAGAAAATCAAGCGAACTTTGGGCGTAGATATTTCGGAACTGATTGAATGTGAGTCAATTCTCGACCCCAGAACGATTGAATCTAAAACGTCATCGGCACAGGGAGCTTTGTACGGAAATTCGTCCAATAATCGTTACGCAGCGTTTTTGAGGCACGCCAATTTTTCTTCAAAAATCAAAAACTTATACTTTGTAGGGGGAAGTGTTCACCCAGGTGGAGGAATTCCGTTGGCGTTGTCTTCGGCGAAGGTTATGAGTGGTTTTTTGTAAAATTATATTAAATTTAAAGTACAAGTACGTGTTTTACGGAAGCCTTCGGTTTTCACCGAAGGCTTCCGTATGAAACTATAAGTATTTAAAATCAGTATTAGTTGCTCACCTCTGATGAGTTAATACGCCACCGAACTAATTACCTTCATAGCTCCCATCGCCTGACGAAGTGTATCGCCCACAATTTCAATTGAATGACTACGTATTGCCTTGTTCACGGCATTTAAAGCACGGTTATCAACACCCATATCTTTGCCTTCGTTGAAGTTTGTTCCGATGATGTCAGTATCTACTTTGCTCATAAAATCTGCCAAAAGTGGCTTACAAGCGTGGTCGAAAAGGTAACAACCGTATTCAGCCGTATCAGAAATTACTGAGTTCATTTCGTATAATTTTCTACGGGCAATTGTGTTGGCAATCAATGGTGTTTCGTGCAATGATTCGTAGTAAGCCGACTCTTCGATGATACCCGCTTCTACCATAGTTTCATAAGCCAATTCCACACCCGCACGTACCATCGCTACCATCAAAAGACCGTTATCGAAATACGCTTGGTCAGAGATTTTAACCGCTCCTGCTGGTGTTTTTTCAAAAGCAGTTTCGCCCGTGGCGGCTCTCCAAGTCAAAAGATTTTTATCATCATTTGCCCAGTCTTCCATCATCGTTTTCGAGAAATGACCACTCATAATATCGTCTTGGTGCTTTTGGAACAATGGACGCATAATGGTTTTCAATTCTTCCGAAAGTTCAAACGCCTTGATTTTCGCAGGATTCGACAAACGGTCGAACATACCCGTGATACCGCCTTGTTTCAAAGCCTCCGTGATGGTTTCCCACCCATACTGAATCAATTTTGAAGCATATCCAGCATCAATTCCTTTCTCAATCATTTTATCGAAACAAAGGATTGAACCTGTCTGTAAAAGGCCGCAAAGAATGGTTTGCTCGCCCATTAAGTCAGATTTTACCTCTGCCACAAACGACGATTTCAACACACCCGCACGGTGTCCACCCGTACCTGCACAATATGCCTTTGCATACGCCCAACCTTTTCCTTCGGGGTCGTTTTCTGGGTGAACCGCAATCAAAGTTGGCACGCCAAAACCACGCACATATTCCGCACGAACTTCCGTTCCTGGGCATTTTGGAGCCACCATAATTACAGTAATATCTTTACGAATTTGCGTTCCTTCTTCCACAATATTAAAACCGTGTGAATAAGAAAGCGTAGCTCCTTGTTTCATCAAAGGCATTACCGCTGCAACTACCGCAGTATGTTGCTTGTCGGGCGTAAGGTTGATAACCAAATCAGCCGTTGGAATTAATTGCTCGTAAGTGCCGATGTTGAAATTATTTTCAGAAGCACTTTTCCAAGATTGACGTTTGCCATCAATCGCTTCCTGACGGAGTGCGTAAGAAACATCCAAACCCGAATCACGAAGGTTCAAGCCTTGGTTCAAGCCTTGAGCTCCACAGCCAACAATTACGATTTTTTTGCCCACAAGAGCATTCACACCGTCTGCAAAGGCACTCCCGTCCAAAAATTCACAAACACCTAATTGATTTAATTGCTCTCTGAGCGGTAATGAGTTGAAATAATTTGCCATGATATATTTTGCAATGAATAATTAATAGAGAATAGTTAATAGTTTTGCTAATAACTGATGATACAAAGTTCTTAACTTTACGGAAGAAAATATGGTAAATTACTTTTATTTTTAGGTACTTTTTATGGCTAATAAATATATCTCTTATCCGTTAATTTTATAAATATCTGATTATGAGAATCTTGTCTATTTTTTCAATTCTGTATTATTAGTAAAAATATCATAGGTTAAAAATCATTTTAAAAATTAAAATATCAATGAAAATACAGGTCATCAACGAATATAATTCTTCCCTAAAAGTCATCATTTTGCCTTTTTTACAGGATGAAAATTTGGATAATTTACTCCAAAAAACCTGTCAAGAATTCACCATAGATTTTGAATTGTTTAAGCAAGATTTCAAAGCAGAAGCCAAAGAAATTCATATTGTTTATTCACCGCAAAATCAGAAAATTATTTGTTTAGGTTTGGGCAAAAATCCTAATTCTTCGGACGTAATCAAAGCCTTTCGGACATTGTTTTTTAAGCAAAAATCTAAACTTCCTGCTGAAGTAGTGATTGATGTAAGTTCATTACCCGAAGCGTGGACGGAATATGCTGTAATTGGCTCGATGTTAGGTGGTTACGATTTGGATTTATATAAAACCGAAAAGAAAAATAGTTTTCCAGTTTTTGAAAAAGAAGGTAT
>JANPIG010000207.1:0-6071 GCA_031424875.1 Cytophagales bacterium | reverse complement strand
CGTTGATGAACCTGCACAAATTACTGTGTTCGTTGCCGAGATAGTTGGTACTGCAATTGGCTTAACTGTAATTGTATATGGCTTTGATGGGTCGCTGGTACATCCATTGATTGTACAAGTAACTGTATAAGAAGTAGTTATAGTTGGTTTTACTACGATTGTAGTAGTTTCCTGACCAGTACTCCATTTCACTTGTCCATTACAATTAATGGCTGTCAAGGTCATATCTTCACCTGGGCAAAGCTCTTCTTTTTCACATAATACTTCTGGAGCTTTTGGTTTTGGTGTAACAATTACATCAACCGAACCAGCAGGACTCACACATCCAAATTGCTTACAAACTGCAGTATAAGTGGTTGAAGTAAGTGGGCTAACCGTAATAGAAGGAGTAGTCTGAACTGGACTTGTTTGCCATTCAATAACTCCTGCACATCCACTTGCTGTTAATGTTGTTGATTCACCCGCACAAATTTTGCTTGGTGAAGCAGATACTAATGGAGCAGAAATTGTGATAACGGTAACTTTTACTTCATTTGATGGATCACTCTTACAATCATCTGATTTCTTACAATAAGCAGTATAAGAAGCATTTGCTTTTGGACTTACCGTGATTGATGTACCTGTTTGTCCGTTGCTCCAAATGATAGTTCCGTCTGCACAACCCGTTGCTGTGATTAAGGTACTTTCACCTATACAGATTTCTTTTCTCTTACAATCTGCCACTGGTGGAGTTACAGTACACGCTTGCGTTGAGTTAATATCTACGCTGTCATCATCATCTTCCGTTGGCGTTGTCGAAGCATTGCCTGGCGTAGAATCTGGGTCTTTTTGGTCTGATTTATTCACTTCCGCCAGGTTCTTGATTAAACCTGTTGCTGTAACAGTTGCCTTAAATTTAAAAGTAGTTGAAGATCCTTTTGCAAGACTGGCTACTGTTCCTGTCAAGGTGCCAGAAGAGTTTATCAAAGTTAGTGAACTAACAAAAGTTAAACCTGCTGGCAATTTATCTTTTACTTCAACATTAGTAGCTGCGTTTGGCCCAGAGTTCAATACTGTGATAGTATATTCTACAATATCACCTACATTCACTACTGACTTATCAACAACTTTCGTCAAACTCAAATCAGCAATATCAATTACTGGAGTTGTTACGGTAGAAGTATTATTTCCTAATTTAGTTGGGTCTTCATTAGTCCCTGAAATCTTAGCGGTATTAACAATATTGCCCGTCTTATTAAATGTTACTTGAATCAATAAGGCTTTTGTCGAACCTGCAGTCAAACTGCCAATTGTCCAGACACCTGTTGTATTGTTATATTCTCCCGATGGTGTTGAGCTTATATAAGTAGCTCCCGCTGGAAGAATATCATCCACTTTTACATCAGTAGCATTTGCTGTTCCAATGTTTTGTGCTTCAATTGAATACGAAATCGTCTGTCCTAACAAATACGAAGGAGCTGATTGTGCATCAGGTGCATCTACAACTTTCTTGATAACTGCTAAATCCGTCAAACATCTCTTCACTCTGAATGAAATTGGAGAACGCTCGCTTACACAACCATCTGGCGTAGTAGCCTCGGCATAATAAGTAAATATGCCTTCTGCATTTGGTGTTACAATAAATCCATTATCCGAACCCGTTCCTATGGAAGTTGTACTGGTGGCAGAATCATACCATTTAACTGTATTTCCTTGGCTCACTGCAAACAATTTATTTCCATCACCTAAACAAATCAAAGTATCACATCTCAAATTATAAGGTGCTGCTGGTTTTGCTTTTAATAATAAAGTTGTCTTAGCTACTGCCGCCGAGCATTTTGTATCTGTTCCATCAGGATCATTAGTAGTGAAAGTCAATTCAACTGAACCATTAGAGATATCTGCTGCTGAGGGGGTATATTTTGCTGTTAAACTTGTTGCACTATTAAATGTACCCGTTCCAGAAGTTGTCCAAGTACCGCCAGTTGCTCCACCACCGATTGTTGCAGATAATTGTACTGCTGTTGTAGTATTGCCACAAATTGCTGACAATGGTGCTACTGAAACAGTGGCTGGATTTTGACAAGAACAAGTAGTAATTGTTACTACTACTGTTGCACTTGCACTGTAGCATCCTGCTGTTGACTTTGCAAAAGCATAATATGTTCCTGCACCGACTGTGGTTGTATTAGTAATAATTGCCGAAGATGGGTCATTTGAAACGTGCCACTCAATCGTGCTACCCGCAGGAATTGTAGTGATGGCATCTGCCAAATTAACTGTTTGAATGGTCTTCGTACAATCGTTGGTCAAAGTTGATTTTGCTACTGGTGCATCTGGTTTTGGATTTACCGTAACTACTACTGAGCCTCTTTTGCTTGGACAAGCAAATGGAACAACCAAGGTAGTCTCTACGTAATAAGTAGTTGTGATTGATGGTGAAACTTCAATAGATTGTGTAGTAGCAAAAGGAACAGTTGCTGTTGGTGAATCAAACCACGCATAAGAAATACCTAAAATTACGGGTCCTACTAATCCAATTGTTACTTTCTCACCTGCACAAATAGTTTTAGCCGCAAATACTGGTGCATCTGGAATCGGATTTACATTAAATTTAACACCCGTACCATCTAAAGCCGCACAAAGTTTTCTCGTATCAATGATGTTTAAAATATCCGTTGCCTTGGTAGTGCCTGGCACTACAACTGATATGTCAATGAAATTTGCATTCGTAGAATTACCGTCAAATACTAAGGTGTGAATTCTATATTCGCCTGTAGTGGTTACCGTAAATGTCGGAGTGTTTGCTACTTGCTGAATTACTAAATCTGTACCTTTTGTTAATACATATTTAACTGAATATCCCGTTGGAACCGTTGGAGACGTTGCCACAGTTGCTGTTAATACCACTCCACCGGTTGCCGGTAAGCAGAAATTAGGAGTAGTAGTTGCCAATGTTCCTGCATTGATGTTACAAATTGGTTTAACACCAGCATCCACATCTTTATTATTGCGGGCTGGGTCGCCAATTGGCTTAGTAGCATCAATCGTGATAAGTCCCGTTTTTCCAGTAATTTGGTCAGCATCTGAATCCGTTTGTGGTGTTCCTGCTCCTGTTCCTGTAAAAGTAGTACCTGCTGGCTTATCAAATATTACCATATATTGACCGCTTGGTACAATAAATTCATATTTACCGCTTACATCAGTATTAGTAGTAGAAATCACTACACCATCTTTATCTGTTAAGCTAACTTTGACACCCGCTCCTACAGATGTATCACCTGCATCCTGAATTCCATTTCCATTATTATCATTGAAAACATAGTCTCCAATAGAACCCAATGGAATTATACCTGCATCAATCGTGGGATTGTTACGAAGAATGTCAGTAGATGATTTAGTTACATCAATTGTGATGGGACCGCTTTTGCCATTTGGTTGGGCGTTACTATCCGTCAAAGGATCGCCACTTGGTAAAAGCTTCGTAAACTTGCTTTGTGATGGAGTTATAAATTCAACTTCATAAGTTCCTGAACCTAAATTCGGAAAGTTATATTTTCCAGTAATTGGATCTGTAGTTGTAGAAGCAAAGAAGACTCCACCTTTAAATAAATTAACCGTTAATCCGCCAATACCAGGTTCACCCGTATCTTGAATTCCGTTGCCGTTATCATCACGCCAAACAAAATCTCCGATTGACCCCACATTGCCAATCAAACCAGCATCTACATCAAAATTGTCTTTAGCTTTTCCAATTCCTTCAACATCAATTGAAATCGATCCTGTAAAGCCTCCCGCTCCAGCATCACTATCATTAATGTCTGAGAAGCCAGTACCTGAAACTTTAGAGGGAGAAAAAGTTTGTCCCGAAGGAAGTATAAATTTTACCTTATATGTATCTGTGAATAATGAATCAAATAAATATTTGCCATTTGCGTTGGTCGTAACTTCATCGACTAATGTTATTCCATCTGCTTTATACAATTGTACTTTAACACCTGCTACCCCCAATTCACCTACATCTTGCTTGCCATCCCCATTGGTATCATTAAACACAAAATCACTAATTGAACCATAAGGCCCAGGAATAAATTTCGCTGGGCAACAACCTCCCACTGGACAGTTTTTATTAGTAGCCGTAAATGCAAATTCTGTGTAAGCTGTAATATCTTTTATTATAATGCTCCCATCGGTATTCAAGGTAACTCCTGGTGTTGTTGCAGTAATAGCAACTGCTGCATCCGTTCCTACTTTCTTTGTCCAAATAATATTTGTATAACCTGCTGGAACATTTATCGTAAACTCATCTCCTTTGTACCAATAATCTTCAATCGAAAAACATACAGCATCAATATCGTCTTCGTTGAAATCCTTATTATTAGGAGTTGAATCTAAATCTTGCTCATTTTCTTTTGTAATCTCAGCCACATTGAAATGCAAACCACGAGCCGTAGTTGTTGCCACGATTGTCATCGTCAATTCTGTAGGTGTAGCAAGTGTACCAGCAGCAACAGTACCGATATTCCAAACAATTGAAGAAGAACTCTGTGTATTAGTACCGGCACTTACCGTAACAGTTTTTACCGTCACACCTGAAGGCAACAAATCCGTTAACTCAACTCCGGTAGCGGCAGCACCCGAATTTTGTACTTTCACCGTATAAGTAATATCAGTACCCAAAGCTGGACTCTGATTACTAATGGTCTTTTTTACCGACAAGTCTGGTGCCGGAACTGATGCTCCTGTAACTTGTGCTAATGCCCCACATGCTGTAAACAACGTCAAGAACATAACACTCGCCCAAGACCTCATGGCAGGACTATTAAATAATTTACCACTGAGTAGTTGTTTACCACCCAAGTACGATAAAATGCCAAAATCCCGCTCGGGAGTGCCAAGAGGGGCATTATTATCGGGGGCGGCGCCGACTATTACCGATAGGAAATTCCTGAATTGCTCCAAGAATTGTCCACTAAGCGATTCCTCACTACTCGTAATCGCTCGTCTCAGGTAAGTAAAAAGATTCATTTGCTGTATGTTTAATTGATAATTTATATGCGATATATGGTTGGTTTTACCAACCACACAGGAAGGAATTGCCTCTTCAATTGCCTCATTTGAAACAATCGTATTGGGTTTAATTTCTACTGATTCATTAATAAATGCAGTATTCACTACTGTTTCATAAAGGTCTTCCTGAACAAATAGTGTTTTTACTTTCCTAAATAAATCTTTAGCAAAGTGAATAACTCCCCCCTTTGCGTCGGATTGGGGTAATGAAGTAAGGTTCATTTGGTTGCTTGCACCATCAGTGAACGTAGAAGTTCCTTTCATCTGTTGCTTATTTAATAGTTTTACTAAACTAGTTTCTACTTGGGCTAAGGGTATTTTTTCATAATAGTATTGTGCTTTTTTAGACATACTAATATAAATAAATATGTTAAATCAGAGCAATTTAGACTATGATTCCTGGAATAAACCTCCAAAACTGTGCCAAAAAGGCATACTAAATTTAAGTATATCTCAATTGTATAGTACTAAATACTTAAAGCACTGATATTAAACACCTTAAAGTATTTTTTCATGTACATTATAAGGTAATCTAAGAATTATTAACATAATAATAAACAGTCCAATAACACTTCGAATAAGTCCAAAGTAAGTTTGGGTCCGTTTAGCGAAAATTATGCCAAAAACTTTCCTGCAGATTTTATACGAAATCTGAATGACTAATAAATACAAAAGGAAAATGTATCAGATAATGAGCCAATAAATTGGATTATACTGATGATGGGATACCATTTAAGGTAAAGGAAGGAATAAATACGTAATGTATAATTTTCAAATGCGAGCGAAGGCTATTTCCTGACGGCGTATGCTTTCAACTGCAAAGTTTAAGAATAGTTTTCAGAAAAACAAATTTTTAACCAAAAATATTGTTTTTCTGAAAATAAGACAGCAAATAGGGATTTTCTGGTTCTTTCACTTTATGAGGATTAAACCATAAAACTATTTTTATATCAAAAAGCAATATATTCTTTACAGTTCATGTATTTAATAATAAATGGGGACAGACGACTTAATACAAACTC
>JANPIG010000206.1:0-1199 GCA_031424875.1 Cytophagales bacterium | reverse complement strand
GCTCCCACCACAATCACTTTAGAGCCTTTTACTTTTTCTATTTCTTCTTCCGAAATAAAATTTACGTCTGTTATGTAGGTAAAATCTTTTATTCGAAATCCAAAAACGGGCAGATGCAAGTGCAATACTTCAACGGGCATAAAATTTACTCCTGCCACTTCAAAAGGCTGATTTGTAATTTCGTTCAATTCAATTTGGGGAATCCCTGGGTATTTTATCTCCTTAAAAGCATAAGCGAATTCGGTCTGAATCTGCTCTAAAACCTGTTTACGGGCATAAATGGGCATATCTCGCTTTTGGAAGAAATTAAAAGCCCGAACATCGTCAAGCCCAGCGGTATGGTCTTTGTGTTCGTGCGTAAAAATGACGGCATCAAGATTTTTGATACGTTCACGCAACATTTGTTGTCTAAAATCGGGACCCGTATCCACGACAAAACTCTTTCCATCAATTTCGATATGAATGGAAACCCGAAGGCGTTTGTCTCGAAAATCAAGGGATTGGCAAACCTCACATCCACAAGCAATTACGGGAACGCCCTGCGATGTGCCAGTGCCTAAGAAGGTGATTTGCATGAAGAGTTATTGGTTATTAGAAATTGGTTATTAGTTATTGGTGTAAAAGATTATTCCGGTAAAATCTAATAACCAGTAACTAATAACCAATAACAATCTATTCCGTTAAGGCTTTTACTTGTGCTACGAGTGCATCAAAATTTAGTGGTTTTGCCAGCATATCATCAAAACCTGCTTCTTTGAAATCTTCCATTGAATAGTTTCGAGCATTACCTGTGATAGCAATCATGGGCAATTTCGCTTTTTTCTCATCTTTCAAGGCACGCACCGCTTTGGCACACTCCATGCCGTCCATTACGGGCATATTAATATCAAGTAAAAGAATGTCAAAATCTTCTTTTTCCAAAGCATCCATTACCTGTTGTCCATTCTTTACGGAATGAATCTCGAAGTTCTGAAATTCTAATATTTTCTTAGCAAGGTTTTGGATAACAGAGCTATCTTCGGCAATTAATACTTTTTTCATATTAAAATAAAATTGTTTATTGTGGTAAAGATAAGAAACGGCACTGAAATAATTAAGAATTAAAAATTAAAAATTAATAGTACTTAATTCAAGTGTCTGTCATGAGAAGACTAAATTCGAAATGATAGGGTACGCACCACATCCGAAATCAGAAATCA
>JANPIG010000205.1:0-5599 GCA_031424875.1 Cytophagales bacterium | reverse complement strand
AAACGAAAAGCCATTTTAGAGCCATAGGCTCGACCCATTTTAAATGACCCGTTCCTATGGAACTCTGAAAATTGGTTATTTCCCTGTTCGGTGGGTTGAATCGCAGCGGCGAACCGCCCCACCGTTACAAAATGGGTCGAGCCTACGGCTCTTTTAAGCTACAAAGATGTGTATAAACCGTAGCCTTCAAATGGACGACTTCCGTTTTATGTAGTAGATAAAATTTCACCTCCCCATTCCACCCGTAAAACCTTCGACTGAACATTGATACTCTCAAAAAAACGTAGCCAATAAAGTTGCTGATTGGACAGGCTATCGGTTGGAGATTTTACTTCTATAAAACTGTATTCGCCATCGCCCCACATAAAAAGGTCGGGAAAACCCCGTACATTTTCCCTTAGACTGCGAGCCATTTCCAGCATAATTAAAGAGATTTGTTCTGCAGAAAGTTTCTCTAAAACGGTCAAAATTAGGGGAAAAAGCCCTCCATACCAATCTACAAGCGGGTTTGTAATGCCAAACTTTTCAAAAAAAATACGATTCATATAGACCGTAGTGGCATCTTCATCTTCCAATATCAACAGGCGTTCTTCCATGCGTTCTTTACGTTTTTCAAAGAAAGTCGGTTTGAATAAATCGGAAGGTGAACGCTGCAAAGGGTGATGAATTGCCAGCGTGTCAGTGTCAAAAATAATATCCCAAAACATCAATCCAAAGAGACTTCGCCAGAGGTGATTTTCGGTAAAAGTTGCCTTTAAACCCCTTTGTTCATAATAATCAATTACACCAAATTCTACTTGCCTTTTCCATAAAATATCAATCGTAACGGATTCGGAATTATGCAAATGCTTGGTAACGGCTTTCTTTGATTTTTTGGCTAATAATCTGTTTAAATAATCCTCTGCAAAAAACTGTTCGTTGGCATTTTTATAGTCCAAAAGCATCATTTCGCAAAGGGCTTTAGCTTCTTCTTTGTTTTTAAGTTTATCCAAAATCCTCACTTGACGCTCCCGAGAAGGAGGTTCTTCAGTCATCCTGAAAACTTCGAGGGCTTCGTCCAATGCTTTTTTCTTTTCCAAATGTGCGGCCACTTTCAGCGTAAAACGTTCAAAAGTAGGTTGAGCAATTTCTGATAAATCTTTACGGTGCGTGTCTGCCCAATCCATAAACCAATTATAAATTTCAATGGTCTCAATATCAGCTTGTTGCATCAAATAAAAATCCTCACGAGCAATGCTAACCTTGAATTTATCTTCTACTTCTTGACGAGTTTGGAAGTAAGCAACCATCTTGTCTTCATCATATTTTTCATAATTCTGAAAGCCCAAATCACGGGTTACAAACTCGGTCATATCGCCGTGTCGAGAGCCAAAAAATAGAAATTTCAGCATGGCGACTTCCGGCTCAAAACCAACCTTCACCACTGAATGAGGCAAGGCATGAATTTCTGTAAAATCTTGATAATTTAATAGCTCAACAATCTCCTCCCAATCCCCCACCTCAAACAGCCAATCCAATACTTCTTCCTTTTTCATGGATGCTTTTCCACGGGTTTCGAGGTTCAGCATTTTTGCCATTTCTATCAATTCCGTTTTATTGAAAATATCCAAAACTTCACCCGCTTGTATGAGGTGTGAAGATTCCAAAGGCTCAATAAAACCCTTCTGAATCAACACATTAAGCACTTCTGGAATATTTTCAATCTCTGAATATTTTAGTTTTTCGGTTCTGAAAAATGAACCTGTTCGGTTGGTAAAACGAATAAAAAGGCATTTTTCATCCTCCGTCAAGGCTTCAAATTGAGCTAAGAAAGATTGCTCTGCTTCATTGAGAATATGGGCGTATTTTTTTTGAACAAAATTGAGTAAATATTCAAAATATTCTAAGTAATATTTGGGCGGAAGTTCTATTTTTTCGGGGTACATACTTTGCTTATTTTACTTACAAAGGTATGTAAAAAGTTACAGGACTCATGGCATGACTATTAGCTTTAAAAGTAATTATACCAATAATGGTTACAGTCATCCCATGAATTAACAATCCTATTCCATCTGAGCTGCTTCCCAACCTAAAATAGCCTTTTTTCGATATTCGCCCCAACGATAATTTCCTGTAGTGCCAATTTTCTGAATAACCCGATGGCAGGGAATCAAAAAAGCAATGTTGTTTACTCCAATAGCCGTACCTACTGCCCGTTGAGCTGTGGGTTTTTCAATCAAAGTAGCAATGTCTTCGTAACAAGCTACTCGCCCTGATGGAATTTTTAAGAGTGCTTCCCAAACCTTTATTTGAAAATTTGTGCCTCTTAAAAGTAAATTAATTGGCTTCTTGTTTAAATGATTTTCGTCTGAAAAAATTTTGTCAATAAAAACCGAAGTTGCTTCTTGATTTTCTTCAAAAACTGCTTTAGAAAATTCATTTTTCAAACGAATTAACTCATCAATCATCTGGTTTTTAGATAGAAAGGTTAATTCTAGAATACCTCTGGAAGTTGTGGCGATAAAAGTAAAACCGAAATTTGTTTCGTGAATTCCATAAAAAATGGTCAGTCCTTCACCTTGTTTTTTATATTCGGCGGGAGTCATAGCTTCGTATGTTACAAAGAGATCGTGCAGTCGTGAAGAACTTGAAAGTCCCATCAAAACGGTGGTGTCCAACAAATCTTTAGTTTCGCTCAAGATATTTTTGGCGTATTCTTTGGTCAGAAAACGCATGAAACGTTGTGGAGAAGTTCCTGCCCATTTAGTAAACATTCTGTCAAAATGAAACTCCGAGAGGTTCACTTCTTCCGCAATGTCTTTTAAAGTCGGCTGACGTTGAAAATTCTGTTCTATATAACGAATCGCTTGTTCAATTCGTTGGTAATCAATGCTTTGCTGTGTCATATATTTATTTCTTTTTCGAGGACGGTCGTTGTCTTTTTGAAGGACGACGACCGTAAAGACGAATTAAGTTATTTAGCATCATGAAAAATTATTCCTAATGTATGTCGAATGCCCGAACGTACTTTGGAAACTCCGTGTCGCATATTAGTTCTATAATACCCTTTTGTGCCTTTTACGGGTCTGAAATTGGTCGTAAAAATGAGAATATCTCCTTGATTTGGTGATAAAACTTCGGCTACTGATTGCATACGTGGACGTTGTTCAATCAAGACAAATTCACCACCCGTAAAATCATGATTGGGTTCGTTTAAAAAGATAACCATCTGAAAAGGAAACCAAACGTCTCCATACAAATCTTGATGAAGTGTATTATAACCGCCTTCAGCGTATTTCAGAATCAAAGGCGTAGGTCGTAATTGTTCATTTTGATGACAAATTTCTAATAAATCTTTATGTTCTGCTGGAAATAACTTATTGATATTCAAGACATTCATCCAATGGTTTGCTACTTTTGCCAAATGTTGATATGCCTCTGTACGTAAGAGCTGTACAAGATTGGGCAATGGATAATTGAAGTATTTATATTCACCAAGACCAAATTGATATCGTGCCATCTTGATAGTAGAGCGATAAATGGGTTGATCGTAAAGGGCTATCAATGCTTTGCATTGTGTAGGCGTGAGGACAGACGATAATTTTACAAACCCTTTTTCTGATAATTCTTTGGTGGCATTTTGCCAATCTATATTTTCAAGCATTTTTCCTATTTTTTTTTGACAAAGGTATCCTGTTAATTGACAGTTTTTAATCTGAATTTTGCGGAATTTATGGAAAAAATATTGTCTTCAAATATATATATGAATAGTTAGATATATATTTACGCTTGCTTTTGAGTATAATAATAAATGAATTGATAGCAAATACGTGGCACCGCTTAAATAACTATTTAGTTGTCAATAAACTATGAGTTTAGACATACCACGGATAATTTTTACGCTTGATTTTTTAAATTTAGAAATGAAAATACTTCTTGTTGAAGATGAGTTTATTTTAGCAACCGACCTAAGCGATACGCTCGAATCAGAAGGTTATGAGGTCGTTCACGTGGCTGACAACGGACAAAATGCCCTTAGTTTTTTTCAAGAGAATGAAGTAGATTTGGTGCTATGCGACATCAATATTAAAGGGAATTGGGATGGTATCGAAACGGTAGAGCGTTTGATTTCAGTGAAGGCTGTCCCAATTATTTATCTTACGGCTTTGTCGGATAAAGATACCCTTGAGCGTGCCAAAAAGACCTTTCCTGCGGCATATATCCCTAAGCCTTATGATATTACAAATCTTAGAATGGCTATTGAAATGGCAATTAACAATTTCGCCATGAAAGTTCAACCCTTGAAAATTTTGCGAGATGAAAAGTCGGAAAATATGTCGAAAGAAACTATTTTGCAAGTAAATAATTATATGTTTATCAAGCAAAATTATCAATTTGTCAAATTTCCATTAAGTGATATTTTGTACTTAGAAGCAGACAATACTCATACAAATATTATTACGGAAAATAAAAAATATGCCATTAGACTCTCGATGGGCAATGTTTTGGAACGTTTGCCCATGAAAGATTTAGTTAGAATCCACCGTTCGTTTGCCGTTAATATTAACAAAATTGAATCTTTTACCGAACAAGAAGTCTCCATTCAAACCTTACAAATACCCCTCAGTCGCACATATAAAGACGATTTTATGAAGCATTTTATGTTTCGGTAAACTCACGCTGCTTTCGGAATATTCAATTCAAAATACGTTCCATGATTATTCTCAAATCTGCATTTTCCATTAATCTGATTAGTTAATCCTTTAATCAGTTTTTTGCCAAAAGACCCAGCATTTCTATTCATCGCAGATTCATCAATTCCGATACCATTATCCTGCAATTGTAGCGTAATATCTTTATCATTTTTGAAATTGATAATCAAAGATGGATACTCAATTCCTTCATAAGCGTATTTGAATGAATTAGTAATCAATTCATTAACAATCAGTCCAATAGGGATTGCCATATCTACATCCAATTCAGGATTTTCAGCATTTATTTGTAAGTCAAAACTATCGGCAGAATAGCCATACGCCTGCATTAAACTCTCTGCCAGTTCAGTTAAATAGAGTTTAATATTCAAAGAAGAAACATTATCAGTATTGTATAAACGCTGGTGAATCAACGACATCGCTTGTACTCGCATTTGTCCTTCACGCACGGCTTTGGCCGCATTTTTATCTTCCAAACGATTCGACTGGATATTCAAAAGACTGGAAACAATGGCTAAATTATTCTTTACCCGATGATGCAATTCCTTCATCAACGTGTTTAGTTGCTGTGATTGTTGCTCAATTTGATGGTTTTTAACTTGCAATTTTCGATAGAGAAAATAGCCTAAACCCAACAATAGTGCTAAAATTGTCAAACCAATTATCGCAAAAATTAATTGACTTTTTTGCGTTTTAGTTTCCTTTGCTAAATCCTTTATTTGCGTTTCTTTTTGAGCAGTTTCAAAGCGAGTTTGGAGTTCGGCAACGGCATCTCTACTTTTCTGATTGCTGAGGGTGTCGTATAGTACTCGCCATTCTTGTTGAGACTGATAAGCCGCTGGAATATTATTTTCAGCATCGTATATCTTTCTAAGCAAATCGGTCAATTCAACTCGCTGAGGCAGATT
>JANPIG010000204.1:0-4421 GCA_031424875.1 Cytophagales bacterium | reverse complement strand
CAATAAATTAGCCGAAAAACTGAGCAAACAAAGAGTTTTGGGTCCCGAAAAACCGATGGTAGAGCGTATCAGAAATCAGTTTTTATTTGAAATTATGATAAAATTAGAAAAATCCCTAAACCTCCAAGCCGCTAAAGCTTTTGTGGCAGAAGAAGTACAAAATATCCGTTTGTCTAAGGATTTTAAGGGGATTTCAGTTGTAGTGGATGTGGATTGTGGTTAGGGTTTATCCTAACCCAAAATCTCCGTACCTTTGCGTATGGATTATTTTAAAAAGCTATCAGATTTATTAAAAACAGAACGGGAAGCTGACCACGCCCAATATCGCAAACTCACCGAACAGTCCAGCGTTTCTCAACGCCGTGCCAATGGTTTATCTTGGTATCCCATCGCTATTCGTGGGCAAGAAATTGGTCGGGGGGATTATTTGACGGTTGAAGTTGAACGCACTACGCACCAAGATATTCCACATCAATTACGCTTTGGTTCTCCTGCCGTTTTGTTCAGTAATCACGACCCCGAACATGACCGTTTGGAGGGAACAATCTCTCATTCTTTTGGCAATCGCCTCAAAATTACCCTCAAAACTGATGAACTTCCCGACTGGTCTCGGGATGGAAAATTGGGTATTGATGTCCTTTTTGATAATAATAGTTACGATGAAATGTTTGCGGCAATCAAGCAAGCAGATGCCATTTCAGACAAACCCGAAGGCAATTTAGTGAGAGTTCTCACGGGTGTAAAATCACCTACTTTCAAAAGTTTTGACCAAACGGTGGCACGGCTACAATTAGACTTTGAATATCAAGAAAATAGCAAAGTCGTGCCACCGTTACACGAAGTATCAAACATTTCAAAACTCAACCCATTTCAGCTTTCTGCCGTTGGTAATATTCTCACTGCCAATGAATTAGCTATCGTTCATGGACCTCCTGGCACGGGTAAAACCACAACCATCGTACAGGCAATCAAGGCAATGATTGAACGAGATAATCAGAAAATATTAGTGGTTGCTCCCAGCAATACTGCCGTTGATTTATTAAGCGAAAAGCTCTTTGAAGCTGGGCTGAATGTCTTGCGGGTAGGCAATCCTGCAAAGGTTACAGAACGATTACTGGCTTTGACTTTGGATAGCAAAATGGCAGAACATTCTATTATGAAGGAAATGAAGCGTTTGAAAAAGCAGGCTCAGGAATACAAAAGTATGGCTCATAAATACAAGCGAAGTTTTGGGAAATCTGAGCGTGACCAACGTAAATTATTGTTTGATGAAGCCCACAAAATCATGAAGGAAGTGGCTAATTCTGAGCAGTATATCATTGACGACCTCACGGCAAAAGCCCAAGTAATCACCGCAACATTGGTTGGGGCAAATCATTACACGGTTAGAAATCTTACTTACGATACTCTTGTGATTGACGAAGCAGGACAAGCCCTTGAACCCGCCTGTTGGATTCCAATTTTGAAGGCAAAAAAGGTAGTTTTAGCAGGAGACCATTGTCAATTATCGCCAACGGTGAAGACTGATAATAGTTTGAAGGATGGTCTAAATATTACTTTATTAGAAAAAAATGTTACTCTCCACCCCGAATCCGTTACTCTTTTGGAAGAACAATATCGTATGCACGAAGCCATTATGGGCTATTCTTCAAAGGTTTTTTATCAGAACAAACTCAAAGCACATTCGTCTGTGGCAAAACATTCTTTGAAAAATGACAATGCCCCCCTCCTATTTGTAGATACGGCTGGCTGTGGTTTTGAAGAAAAATTGGAAGGCACAAGTTCTACTAATCCCGAAGAAGCGGCATTGACTTTAAAGCATTTAGCCAATTTTTGTGAAGAATTATCAACAGAATATACGCCAGAAAACTTCCCAACAGTTGCCGTAATTTCGCCTTATGCTAAGCAAGTTACGATTTTGCAAGAGCAAATTTTATTGATAGAATTTTTGAAAAAATATGCCCACAGAATCTCAGTAAATACGATTGATAGTTTTCAAGGACAAGAACGGGATGTTGTCTATATCAGCATGACTCGAAGTAATGATGAGGGCAGTATCGGTTTCCTTTCAGACATACGCAGAATGAACGTAGCCATGACCCGTGCGAGGAAAAAATTAGTAGTCATCGGCGACAGTGCAACCTTAGCACAATTTCCATTTTATGCCAATTTCATTGAATACGCCGAGAAAATAGGAGGATATCAGAGTGCGTGGGAGGTGGTATAATTTCTACTTTTACTTCCCGAAAGTTCCTTTTGCCTCGAATGAATATGTTTCGGGGGGTTACGAAATAATATAACTTCCCGAAATGGAAAGAACTTTCGGGAAGTGTCAAATTTACTTCACTTCTTCATAATCTACATACTCACCACCCCCAAAATTTCCTGAGTTTTTTTCATTTTTTTTCGGAACGAAATCAACATCAATCTGTCCTTCACGTTTGTTGGGAGTTTGGTACGCTTTTTGTGAATGCCGTACATCTTGTTGTGCTTTGTTCACTTGAGTCAATATGAAACCTTTCAATGCCCATTTTATCAATTTAGGCATTACATAAAATATAAATGCCATTATAATTATAAACTTTACCATAATTTTAGGTATTTTATTTTCTTAAAAATTCTTACAATTTGTATATAATTATGATTCTCTATAATGATTGACATTCTATTTTTTAAAACTATTTACCAATCACTAATCACCAATCACAACCTGTATCGGAGAAATAACGTTAAAATTACGAATAAGTTTAATCCTAAATCCGTTTTTTTTATAAGTTTTTATGAATGGTTGCATAGTAGTATGGATAGAATTTTTAAATTCGTAGATTCAAAGGTTCACGGTGAATGGTAAAAGGTAAATGTTTTTGGGAAATAATACACCAAAATAGCCCTTTCAAATATTTCTCTTAGATGTTTACTGCTCAACCGTTTACCCTTCACCTTTAACCTTTTACTATATTTATGAAAAACTGGCTAAAAAATTTACTCTTTGTCTTATTCTCCTTTGTTTTCTTAGGAGTAGGTATGGTTGTAGCAGAATTTTTCATTCGTGAAAAAGGAAATCCTTTAAAAGACCCCAATTTTTTAGCAGATGTCCCCACAGACACCACCGCAACAATCATCAAAAGTACCGCAGATTCTACAGATGGTTGGGAGGTAGATTCATCTAATTTGCCTGCAAGACCTTTATTAGAAACTAAAAAAGAAAATTTTATACAGAATAAAAATCATCAACGTGGTGATTATCAAGTTATTATTGGCATTTTTGGTGAGCGTTCTAATGCTAATAGGGAAGTAAAAAAACTAATAGCAATGGGTTATAATGACGCCTATAGTTTTTCCAGACTTAGGATGAATGTAGTCAGTGCTGGATCATTTCAAAAATCAGAAGCTGAAAAGGTGGCCTCTGAATTAAAAAATAAAGGCTTTGATGTTATTGTCAAACATCAATAAAAATGACCTATTACTCATTTCCTCCTACAAAAATTTGTATTATTAAACAATAATTTGTTACTTGGCATACTCAATGTACAACACGTCTTTTGAACCTCCATTAAGTATTCATTATATCTAATCTCCATATTTTTTACTAATCAAAAAAACAAAACAACAACAATGAGCAAATTCGATGAAGCTATTGAGACCTATCAAGGCTCGCTTAGCGATTTAGGCATCAAGATTGATGCATCTCTTCTTACAGCGGTAACCAAAGGTTTAGGACCTTCTATTTACAATGCTGATTCTTCTAAAGTTTCTTCTTCTGATAGTGAGGAACTTGCCCGTGTAAAAAATAATTTTCTAATTGGAAAATTAGGATTGCCTGATGGACCTGATCTCGATGATGCAATTAGTAGCGTGGTAGAGCAATTAGGATCCAGCAATCGTAATAAGTACAGAGCTGTTTTCTATTCGCTTTTAGTAATGAAATTGGGTAAAGAATCGTTTTACGCATAGTGTGATAAACGATTAAACACCAAAAATCCACCCTGCAACTCAGAGTGGATTTTTTTATTCCTTTATAACAAGAATCGGCAGCCCCCCGACCACCGATTTTGTAAACTATTACCTAACCTAAATATATTTTAAAAGACTTGCTGCGAGCGAAGGCTAATTATTTCTTTCCTAACAATTCTGTATTTTCTACTTTTAATTTCAACTTTTTCTCACCTGTTTTTGTCTTTAACTTAATGATATAATCTCCGTTTGGAAGTATATATGAAGGTGAAATAAAGATTTCATTTTCCCCCAAATTCATCAATTCAAATGGCACTCCCATGCCCGAATCCGTATTTAAATAAACTTGTAAGTCTTTATTTGACTCCACTTTCACTCTCACAACATCACCTCTTTCTGTGCGATTTACTGAAATAATAGCGTTTAACCCTGTAGGAAATCCTGCCGTTGCAGTTTCTGAATTACTG
>JANPIG010000203.1:0-1617 GCA_031424875.1 Cytophagales bacterium | reverse complement strand
CTTCTCGAAAGTAAAAAAAACTTTCGAGAAGTTCCCCAAAACTTATTAAACAGTTTAGTTATCAACAAACCCTAAAATATGGAAGTTTTAGAAAAAATACATTTAACCGACCAGCAAATCGAACAAATCGAGGCGGGGATTTCTGTGGTCATTCCTGCCACCGAAGATGAATTCTTGGAATTTGCCTTCGAGACACCTTACCGAGTTGAGTTTCTTGAAGATAAAATTATAGTTATGGGTTTAGCCAGATTTTTACATGAGCTAATGGTAAGCTATTTCATTAGTCTATTCACTACTTATTACAAAACCAAACAAGGATATTACGTTGCGGGGAGTAATGTTGGTATTAATATGCGAGGTACTAAAAAGTATCTAAATCCTGATGCCGTTGTTTTGAAGGGACTGCCCACTTTTAAAGGTAAATCAGAATCAATCATTACCAATCCACATTTAGTAGTTGAGGTGTTTTCTCCTTCAACTCGTAGTTATGATTTAGACATAAAACTGAATTTATATCTCAAAATTGAGTCTTTACAATTTTTAGTTTTCGCCGATATTGATGAAAAAGTCGTGATGGTTTATCAAAGAAGTAATGATAGTAAATCATGGTTATATAGGCATTATGATGCACCCGAAGAAATTGTAAATATTGATGGATGCGAAGTTGTCTTGAAAGAAATTTTTGACAGCATTCCAAATCTTGAACAACTGTAATCCGAACTTTTCAGTTTGGTAATTAAAATGGAAAATACCCCTCCTTCCCATACCGAAAACTACGATTTTCAACACGGCTATCACAGCGGTTTAGAATCAGTGGATAAATCTACTTACGAAGGCTATTTGTCTTCGCAGGTCAATTTTGAATGGCTTAGTCGGCAATTGGTCGAAAAACGTCAGGAGCTTTCTGATTTGGACAAAGTGATTGACCACGTGAAAGTGCGTTTCAAAGAGGCTTATGATGGACTGCAAGACCGATTGTTGAAAGTCAGTTTGGCAGGAAAAAATAAAGAGCGAACCGAAAGTCAATTGTCTGAAAATCAAGAATCTATCAATCTTTTTTCGGCAAAAAGAAACGCCGTAGCTCATAAATATTCACTCTTTGCAGGGATAATTTATTTGTTGGCAGGTATTTCCTTCGTGGCGGGCGACTTGATTATTTCGCACGAAATTGTAGCGTATGCCCTCAATATCCGTAATAATTTTGAGGCTTGGGCTTTTGCGGTAGGTTTGGCAATGGTTTCAGTTTTGTTGAAACCCGCCTACGAACGCTTGATTGAAGCACCTTATACTGAAAATTCTTCCGTGCGTAGCAAGCGTGTATATGCGTGGTTCAAGGGCGTAACGGTGGCGTTTGCGGTGGCAACCTTATTCATTTTGGGTTGGTTCAGATACGAAGCCTACAAGACCGACAAAATGAAAGAAGGCGTAAATAAATCCATTAAACAGCTTCAAAATCAAGCCTTTGACCCTTTGAATCCTACCGCCACACCTTCACCAGCTTTAACTCAACAGATTGATGCAAAATTGAAAACCTTTGATATCCTTAACGAAAAATTGGTGAATAGTCCTTGGGCGTTGGCATCGTTTGTGTTATCGGGAATTTTGTTTGCTTTGGCG
>JANPIG010000202.1:0-2637 GCA_031424875.1 Cytophagales bacterium | reverse complement strand
TGAAACGCATCCAAATCCATCAATTGCCAAGTCGGACGGAGCAAATATGTTGCCCTTGGATCAATTGGAAGGGCTTTTGGAGAAATTAGTGCGTGTGAGAGAGGCAGTGGTTTAGTGTAAATAGTCAAAAAAATATCTAAATAAATGTTTTATAATGACTGTTTTATACCCCAAATTTGTCAAAGCCAAAAAGCAAGGTTAATTTTAATGATTGAAAGAGTGGTTAACAAAAAACTTTTTAACTGATTAATTACTCTAACTCTGTAACTCAAATCACAATGATAAAAAATAACTGGACAAGAGAAGAAGTTGAAGCAATTTATAATTTGCCTTTCATGGAATTGGTTTACCGTGCTGCCACCGTTCACCGTCAGTATAATGACCCACAGGAGGTTCAAATAAGCACTTTATTGTCAATAAAAACTGGTGGATGCCCAGAAGATTGTTCGTATTGTTCACAAGCTGCTCGCTATCATACGGATGTGAAAGTGCAGAAATTGATGGAAACGCCCGAAGTTTTGGCTGCCGCTCAACGGGCAAAAGATGCAGGTTCATCACGCTTTTGCATGGGTGCAGCTTGGCGTGAAGTTCGTGATAATAAGGACTTTGATAAGGTTTTGGATATGGTGAAGGGCGTAAACGAGATGGGTTTAGAAGTATGTTGTACCCTCGGCATGTTGTCAGAATCGCAGGCTGAAAAGTTGAAAAATGCGGGTTTGTACGCCTACAATCACAACATTGATACCAGCGAAGAAAACTACGAAGATGTAATTTCAACTCGTACTTTCTCAGACCGTCTGAATACAATTGATAATGTCCGCAAGGCAAAATTATCGGTTTGTTCAGGAGGAATTATTGGTTTGGGTGAAGGAGATGCTGACCGTATGGGAATGTTGAAAACACTTGCCAATATGCCACAACATCCTGATTCTGTGCCTATTAACAATCTCGTACCCATTAAAGGAACACCCCTTGGCGAACAAGAACCCGCCAGCATTTGGGATATGGTCAGAACGATTGCTACGGCAAGAATCCTGATGCCAAAATCAATGGTGAGGCTTTCGGCAGGACGTTTGGATATGTCTTACGAAGGGCAAACGTTATGTTTTATGGCAGGGGCAAATTCCATCTTCTCAGGCGATGTACTTTTGACAACCCCAAACCCAGCGGTATCAAATGATAAAGAATTATTCCAAATCTTAAGTATCAAACCTCGTGAGGCTTTCAAAGAGAAAACAGCAAGCATTAATTTTATTCCGAGTGTGGCGGAGGCGATGGCGGAGGTTTTGAATTGATAATAAAGTATAAAAAATAAATCACTATAAAAACAAAAAATGGCATTAAAAGTCGGCGATAAAGCCCCTGATTTTAAACTGTATAGCTCTGATAAACAAGAAGTTAGCCTTTCGGCTTATAAAGGTAAAAATGTAGTTATTTTATTTTTTCCCTTAGCTTTTACGGGCGTGTGTACTACTGAATTATGCGAAATGAGAGATAATATCACTTCTTATTCAAAGCTAAATGCTGAGATTTTAGCGATTTCGGTGGACTCTCCATTTACTTTGGGAAAATTCAAGGCAGAGCAAAAATTACCATTCCATTTATTGTCAGATTTTAACAAAGACACATCCGCAGCTTATGGTTCATTGTACGAAAATTTTGTTTTGGGAATGAAAGGTGTATCAAAACGTTCAGCTTTTGTAGTGGATGCTGGGGGGACAATTCAATACGCAGAAGTTTTAGAATCGGCAGGTGATATTCCAAACTTTACGGCTGTTCAAGAAACTTTGAAAGGTTTATAAAGATTAGACCATGGATGATACGGATTGTGTAAATTTTCATGGATAAAAAATAAAAAAATCAGTGAAAATCTGTTAAATCTGTATCATCCGTGGTCTAATTGAAGCGTGTTGTAACAAAATTCTTTTTTTCATGTTGATACAGTATGTAAACTTTATCAACATGAAAAATACCTTATTTCTCTCTTTTTTTTTGTCATTTTCGACAAATGTTTTCTCTCAAAATTTAACGCTTCCTAATTTTAATCAAGAACGCCTCAATTTGAACCGAAAAGGAATGACCATATTGGGTTCATGGGCGGGTGCTAATCTAATTACCAACGGTATTCTCTTGTCCAATGCCTCGGGAAGCGATAAGGCTTTCTATAAAATGAATATTTATTGGAACGTTGTAAATGGTGCTTTGGCAGGTCTGAGTTTTTTGCAAAAGTCTAAAAATCAGGCAACTATGAGTGCCTTTCAGACTTTGGAAGAGCAAAATAGCACCGAAAAAATCTTTCTTTTCAATACGGGACTGGACGTTGCCTACGTGGTGGGTGGCTTGTATTTATTGGAAAAAAGTAAAAATTCCACCTCCGACCAAGATATGTTAAAAGGCTACGGGCAATCGGTAATTTTGCAAGGAAGTTTTCTACTTTTATTCGATGGCATCATGTATGCAGTACATCGTTCACACTTAAAAAAAGGTAAAGTTATTTTTGAAAATCTTAAGTTTACGGGCAATTCTTTGGGCTTAAACATTAGATTTTGATGTTAATTTTTCTAATAATCTATATCTTTATGTACTTTTCTTTCGGAACAATATAAAGTATGCAAATAGATTTTAATTTCATTGTTT
>JANPIG010000201.1:0-2698 GCA_031424875.1 Cytophagales bacterium | reverse complement strand
GAGAACAAAGCTACGTAGTTGTCTTTCAAGGAATAATTATATTTTTGGGCTTCTTGCATGGCTGTTTTATCAAGCATCAAATTGTATCCTGCGAAATGTCCTTCTGTACCAAAAAGGATGTTATTATTTCCTTCAAAAGAGCGGGTAAGCGTTACCCGTCCTTGGGTGCGTTGTTCAGTTTTGCCCATGCCTAATGCTCCTACTTTAGCATCATCATGATTATAAGAATACGAAGCCCCCGATTTCATCACCCATTTTGCCTCAGCATCCAAAGCATTTTGATAACTGCTGGTAATTAAAAAGTTATCGTTTTTGAGGCTAAATTCTGTCAAAAAATTATTATTAGTTTGGTCATGAAATCTCAAACCCGATGCGCTTCTTCCATAAATAGCATCCACTTTAAAATTACTTCCTGCGGACGGTTTCAGACGATATGATGAAGAAACATTAAGTTGCTCAGGAATACTTACCCAATCAATATTTTGCGGATAAACCGTAAACAAAGGGGTAAGATTATTATAGGCAATTGTTCCGTTAATTGAATGATTATCAGCGAGTTGGGTATATCCTACCGACAATTGAGCCAAGTTTGCATTAATCACATAACCAGATTCTGTGGCTAAATCAGTTGTATTCATCTGCAAAACTGCCGACAAAGCTTGACCATACTGAGCCGAATATCCTCCCGTTGAAAAGGCAGAACCTTTGAACTGAAAAGGGGCAAATCGTGAGCGAGAAGCCACATCAGGTGATGACGAATTGTAGGCATTTTGAATGGTTAAGCCATCAATCAAAATCTTAGATTCTTGAGCAGAACCTCCCCGCACGAACATTCCTGTACTCTCGCCATTGCGCTGCGAGCCTGGCGTAAGGAGCGTCATGGTCTGCGTGATGTCTGCTCCACCGCCCGCAGTAGTTACAATGTCAATGGGTTTTATCAAAGTAGTTTTCTTTTCATCCGAAGCCTCAAAAGTGCCAGCCGTAACCGTTACCGTGTTCAATTCATTGGCAGATTCTTTCATTTTCAAGGTCAGTTCCAAGAGTGCATTTTTCAAGGTAACCTTCTGATTATAAACCTCATAACCTACAAAAGAGCAAGCCAAAGTCTGTTCTCCTTTTTCAGAAGTCTTGAACTGAAAATTGCCATCAACATCGGCAGTTGCTCCGTCATAAGAGCCTTTTAAAGAAACATTTGCCCCTGGCAAACCTTTGCCCTTTTCATCAACCACTTTTCCCTTTAGTGTTGTTTGAGCCAATGATTGTTCAACTATTAATACGAAAAATAGGACGATTAAATTAGTAAGCGTTTTCATCAGAGTACTTGTTTTGTTAATTATGATTCAAAACAACTATTTAAACGACTCAAAATGAATATTTTTCTGACGAACTGCTTGTTTTTGGGAGTGAATTGTGAGATTTGATAGGATACAGGTTCAATAATTTACAACAGTACTAAGAACCACTTATTTATAAATTTACTCATGGGAAATAAGTAAACGCCATTATTCCTCTAAAAATAGAAGAGCCGGCAACTATATTTTGGAAAAAATTTGAAACGATGTACGTTGCTTATTTGGGGAAGTCTTTTGAACGGATGCTCAAATTTTTGGAGTGAATACTTTCGAGATCCCAACTAAGCCGAAACTTTCGGGAGTGTAAGAATTTAATTTGTAACGGTGTATAAAAGTGTGGTAGTATAGGATTTAACGGGTAATAACACCGTAAATCCACTAATTTTATATTGAATTGGAATATTAGATACTCTTGTTCCCCCTGCTGGTCTAACTTCAAAAAAATACTGTGGAACATTGGAGACTATTTGACTTGTAGTACCGTTAGTAACTAAAAAATTATTATTTCCAGTACCCGACCCAGTCCTTAATACCGATAAAATTAACCGAGTATCCCATGAAGTATCAGATTTTTGAACATACACAAAAGCAACTGAATTTTTGGCTGAATTAACTGTCATTAAACTTTGTGATACTGAACTCATGATATTGTAACTACTGGAATAATCTAATCCAGCCTCAGTGATATTACTGGTGGCAAGGGTTGAAGTCCAAGTTCCAGTTACGGTTAAACTTTGTGAATATATCTGATTTGCGATAAACAGTATAAACATTAATATTTTTTTCATCATTACACTTTAAGTAATATAGAATACTAAACATTTTAATCAATTATCTGACATCGTATAAATTATTGAGAAAGTGCTTGATTGACTTATCAAAAGGCTAAAATCTGCAATTTCAACACTATAATTTAAGTTATATCCATTACTACTACCATCTCCCGTAAATGCTCCACCAATATTATTAATAATAGTTTGAGCCGTTCCACTCAAAAACAAAGTCCCAGAGGAGACCCCTAATGTTCCACCCCCAACTCCTGCATAATTTGAAATAATCAATTTTAAATTGATCCCCGTGGGTAGTGTTCCTGAAATCTGCGCTGTTATTTTTCGAGTAATTCCTGAAACCACAGCCGAGGTAAAATTTATCCATTTTGTTGAATTAGTTGGATTAATGGTGGCAATATTTCCTGCCTCTGTAGGGGCAACCAAATTTAAATTAAATGCTGTATTATTTGGAGCCATATCCATCAAAGCAATGCTCGGGACCGATACAGAAATATTTACGGATGTTTGAGCAATCGTTGAAAATGTTAAATTGATAAAAAATATGAATAATACATT
>JANPIG010000200.1:0-1454 GCA_031424875.1 Cytophagales bacterium | reverse complement strand
GTTGCTGTAAAACTCAAAGAATACGTGCCATCGGGTAAATTGGTTGAGGTAAAAGCGATACTACCATTTGTACCACCACAAGTTGTGGTATTCGTGGCTGTTCCCGCCGTTAGCGTGGGAGAGGCAGGGTCAGTCAAAGTTCTCGACGTAGCAACCGTACCCGTACAACCGTTATTTGTTACTGAAAAAGCACTGTAAGTTCCTGCTTTTAAGCCAGTTAAAGAAAAAGCATTCCCCGAAACCGTGATGTTTTGTGGACTTGTTGTTGCTCCTGTACCCGTTGCCGTGAAACTCAATGAATACGTACCATTGGGTAAGTTGGTTGAGGTAAAAGCAATACTTCCATTTGTTCCTGCACAAGTCGTTGGGTTGGTGGCTGTTCCTACGGTTAAGGTTGGAGTCGGTGGATTTGCTACTGTTTTAGCAGGACTTAATACGCCTGTTGTAGCTGTTTGACCAGAAACTGTGAGCGAAAAATTATTATAATTTCCTGCCGTTAAGCCACTTAGTGTAAAGGCATTGCCACTAATCGTTACATTTTGGGGACTGCTCGTACCTGTGGTAGTAAAAGTTAGGCTATACGTGCCATTGGGAATATTAGTTGTGGTAAAAGCAATACTCCCCGTAGCTCCCCCACATGTAGTAGCATTGGTAACTGCCCCTGCGGTGAGTGTTGGAGGTATTACATAGTTATAAGTAAACGGCACTACATAAAAGCAAGCCCCACCGTTTGGTGTTATTTTAGCATATAATGTCTGCGAACCAGCAGGCAAACCCGAAGGTGTAAAAGTATTGGGTGCTGTGAAAGTACCTGCTGAGGTAGTAGCCGTTGAATTGGTAAAAATTCCATTGACCGTACCATCGAACGTGCCACCGTAAGTAAAAATTGGCGTTGGCGTATTATTGACAATGACCGCACCATTACCACTATTGGTAACTGTACCCGTTATTGTGTTATATTTTAGAACGCCCGAATTGGTAAAAGTACCTGTATTGGTAAGTCCGAAAGCCGTCTGAATTAATCCGCTATTCTGTGTAGTACCTCCGTTTAGATAAGGTGAAACTAATATTATTCTACCACAAACATAATTATTAATAATTCCACCACTCGAAACACCAGCACCAGAATTTTCTATAATTGAGCCATAATTTTCCACAGAAGAAATATTATTAATATCAAGGGTTACGTTATTATTAGCACTTGTATTAGTGATAGTTCCCCTATTGGTAAGAGTCATTGCCCCGATGGCTCTAATACACTTACCATTTAGATTAGTCACGACACCACCAACATTGTTGGTAAAGGTAGTTGATGATGATCCTGCAAATCCAAAAATACCGTCAGTTGTTACATTGATCGTTAATGTACCTCCATTGGTGAATACTGAACCATTTATCAGACCAACACCTGTGGTAGTGCTATTTGTACTTTGAAGTGCAATTGTACCATTATT
>JANPIG010000199.1:0-1576 GCA_031424875.1 Cytophagales bacterium | reverse complement strand
CAAAAAACGGTCGATGTATCGCAAGCAAGTTTCTGAATCAATATCGGTTGCCAACAACTCAGCATGGCGAGGTTTTACGCCTCCATTTCCACATACATACAAGTTCCAACCCTTTTCTGTAGCAATAATTCCAAAGTCTTTTGATTGAGCCTCAGCACATTCACGAGTACAACCCGAAACGGCCGATTTCAATTTATGTGGTGAACGCAAACCACGATAACGTTCTTCTACTTCGATGGCAAAACTCACGGCATCTTGAACACCAAATCTGCACCAGGTTGAGCCTACGCATGATTTTACGGTTCTCAAAGACTTTCCATAAGCATGACCCGACTCGAATCCTGCGTTTACTAATTCTTCCCAAATCTCGGGTAAATCACCTACATGAGCCCCAAATAAATCTATACGTTGTCCGCCTGTAATTTTTGTATAAAGGCTATATTTCTTGGCCACTTGCCCTAATATAATCAATTTATCAGGGGTAATTTCTCCCCCTGGAATCCTTGGAACAACGGAATAAGTGCCATTTTTCTGAATATTTGCCAAAAAACGGTCATTAGAATCTTGAATGGTAGCATTACCCTTCTCCAAAATCATTTCATTCCATAAACTGGCTAAAATAGAGGCTACTGGTGGTTTACAAAGTTCGCAACCATCTCCATGTCCAAGGTTATTCAAAACGTCTTCGTAGGTTTTGAAACCTTTAATTTTTACTAAATCATATAATTCCTGACGAGTATAATTAAAATGTTCGCAGATAACATTTCTTACAAAAACCCCTTGCGACTTCATCGTTTCATTAATCAAATCTTTGACCATCGGTACGCAACCCCCACAACCCGTTCCTGCCTTTGTGCATTTTTTGATACCGTCTAAAGTAGTTACGCCATTTTCGATAATTTCATGGCAAATTGCTCCTTTAGTAATGGCTTCGCAAGAACAAATTAACGCTTCGTCAGGCAAAGCCATCACACCCGAACCTGCATTTTCTCCACCTCTTGACCCTAACATCAAATCTTCGGGGTCGGGAGGTAGAAGTGTTTTATTCTTTGTATTTTGCAACAACATATTATACTGGTCGGCATCACCCACCAATACACCCCCTAACAGATACTTGCCGTCATTAGAAATATTGATTCTTTTGTAAACTCCCTTTGCCGAATTTTCAAACACAATTGTCTGAGCATTAGGCTCTTGGATGAATGGATCGCCAAAACTTGCTACATCCACCCCAATCAATTTTAGCTTGGTGGACATATCGTAAGGGTTAAATTCTTTTTGGCCACCCACCAAGAAAGTTGCCACAACCTCCGCCATTTCATAACCAGGGGCAACTAAACCGTAAATCATCTGGTGAGCCAAAGCACATTCGCCAATGGCAAAAATATTAGGGTCAGATGTTTGAAGGGCGTGATTTACGGTAATGCCACCACGCATGCCCACTTCCAGACCCACTGCACGAGATACTTCATCACGTGGTTTGATACCCGCCGAAATTACCAGCATATCCACATCCAAAAGTGAGCAATCGGCATATAACATTCCTGAAATAGTGCCGTTTCCTTCAATATCTTTG
>JANPIG010000198.1:0-1973 GCA_031424875.1 Cytophagales bacterium | reverse complement strand
TAGTAATTTTTGATTTATAGATTTTCAATAATAATTTGATTGATTTAGACTACATATAACTAATTGATTTACAGATATTTATAAATAATTAGGGGACTTTTTTTAGCCATAAGGGGACTTTTTTTATTTATTTTTAATCAGTAGGGGACTTTTTTGTGTTATAAGGGGACTTTTTTTATTTATTTTTTGTATATTTACTTTTCCTTTTCTGGAAGTAAATCTTTTAACTATGAAACTTATTGACGACAACAACGATAATCAAATCATTCTTGAACCCAATGAATATTTGGAGCAAGAATATATTGAACATAGAAGCCATAATTATTTACCACAAAAATTAATTATTAGCCAAATAGATTTTTCAAGGATTGAGCAAAAAATGTACGAAATGTTTGTCAATCAAATCAATTATGAAAAAATTGATCGGGAAAAAGGCTTAATGATTAAAATTCCCATTGCTTTTGTAAAGCAGTACATGACCGTAGAACAAATTAGGGAAACAACTTCAAAGATGTCTGAAAAGAAAATGACCTTGTACGACGTTAACCACCCAGAAATAGAGTTCCGACATTTGCCCATATTTTCTGAGATAAGCTATAATTACAAACAGAGCGGTTATTTGGTCTTTAAATCAAATCCAGAAATTTCTGAATACTTAATTCTTGGCAATAAATACGCTAAGTATGACTTCATTACAGTTCTCAATTTCAAGCATACATACTCTACTTTGCTTTATAAATTATTGAAAAGCCACATTGGCCAAAATAGATATACTTTTATTTATTCAATTACTGAGCTTAGAAAACTTCTTAATGTTCCTGCGGGAACTTATCAGAATTTAAAAGATTTCAAACGTAAGGTCTTAAACACAGCGATGGATGAGATTAATAGTACCCCACGCTCGCCCATTAAATTTGACTATAAACATTATGGAAATAAGCAAAGGAATGTTACGCATTTAGAATTTACTATCAGCACCATATTTAATACAATTTCTGCCGATAAAGCAGATTTTGTTCAAGCTGTAAATGTCAACCCAAAATTGGTTTTTGAACACGTCCATGAAATATTGCTAAAAAATTATAATCTTAAAGATAAATTTCGCACGGAAATTTTGACTCGAAAAGATTTATTAGACAAATTCGTTACACTTCACATCGAGTTTGAAAATGGTTTATATCCAAAAGTCAAAAACCGCACTGCTTATATTTTAACTTGTTTAGGTTTAGTTACTAAGAAATCTTAAAAATTGCTCTTCATTTACAAGTTTTTAATTTTTAATTCATCTTCTTATTTCTGTGTTTTAAGATTCATTCTCCAAGTGGACATAATGTCCACTTGGAGAATATCATACAAATATGTATAAATTTACGAAAATAATATACATATTTGTATGGTATTCGTATATTTGTTGAAATAAAAAACCTTACCATGAACATTGAAAAAATTGACAAATTTCTAAAAATGAAATCTTCCTTAAACGTTTCAGGCCTTGAGAAAGAAGCTGGCATAAAAGGAAGAGCATTATCCATTGCTCTATCTGACAAGAAAGATTTAAGTGAAAAAAATTGGCAAAAATTACTTCCCATTTTAAACAGTTATGGGTTTGGAAACCTTCCAAACAAAGCTAAAATAATTTCAATTGTTAATAATAAAGGTGGTGTTGGAAAAACCACGACAACTGCCGTTTTGGGAGAAGCCATGGCTCGTAGAGGCTTGAAGGTGCTCATGGTGGATATGGATTCCCAAGGTAATCTTTCTCAAATTTTTGAAGTTAGCACCGAATACGGTCAAGTGGCAGATTCGATGCTCGATATTGATTTGATACTAAATCAAGTAAAAGTTAATGATAATTTATACATTGTTCCTTCTGACTTGAAGTTACAGAAGATTGAATCAGAATTATTAACCGCTATTTCCAATCAACATCGTTTGAGTGCAGCTTTGAATATTACTTTAATCGAAAATTACGA
>JANPIG010000197.1:0-2668 GCA_031424875.1 Cytophagales bacterium | reverse complement strand
ACAATTAAAGCAAATGAAATAAATTCTATCGCAATTTTTCCCCCTTTAAGTGCTGTTGAAATACTATTATTTAAAGATGAAAAACCAGATTTGAATAAAAGAATAAGAATTGAAAAAAAACTAAACGAAGAAACGAAAGGTAATATAGACTCATTGATGAATTTAATTGGGTTAAGCAATCAAGATGTAGTGTTAGATTCTATCTCTAGAAAACAATATTCAAATGAAATTGAGGGATATATGACAAATTTAAATTCAATCTTTACTGGTAATAAGATATCAAAATCAGATTTAAAATTATATTTAGAAAAGATTAAAGTTTCGGAAAACATGGCTAATATAATCAAATCAAATAATCAAAGATTCGCACTTTACATTATTAATTATGCTATTATTAGAACGCAAAAAAGTTACGACGATGTTGTGAAAAGAAATAACTCCAATCCATTTTTGTATGGTGGTGGTGCTTTACCTTACCTGATTTTTGGAGGATTGACTCGTAAACCAACAGATGATGATGATGGAGTTACTACTTATGCTTTTATCATTGATGCTGAAATAAAAAAAGTTGTTGGTTTTGCAAAGAATGCCAATGGAGGTGATATAAGTGATAAGAAATCAATGCGAGAAAGGCAACTTTTACCTTGTTTTGAAGATTTTTGGGTTTGGTATCATCCTGAGGCACAACAATATTTAAAAATGAAAAGAAAATAGAATCTATTTTTTCTAATAAAAGCGACCCAAATCGGTCGCTTTTGTGTTTTCTTTGTAGTACGATACTGTTAATTATTCCTTATTAATTATTAATTGAACAAAATGCAATTCTCCCACTTACATTGTCATACTCAATATTCCCTCTTGGATGGTGCGTCCAAAATCCCTGCCCTTTTTGCCAAAGCCAAAGCTGATAATATGCCAGCAATCGCCATTACTGACCACGGAAATATGTTCGGGGCGTTTCAGTTTGTGGCGGAGGCTCAAAAACATGAGGGCGTAAAACCAATTGTGGGTTGTGAATTTTATGTGGTTGAAGACCGTCATAAACGTGCATTTACCAAAGAACAAAAAGACAAACGTTATCACCAATTAATGCTTGCTAAAAATGCCGAAGGCTACGCTAATTTGGTGAAATTGTGTTCATTAGGATACATAGAGGGACTTTATGGAAAATATCCTCGGATTGATAAAGAACTTGTTTTGAAATATCACAAGGGGTTAATTGCCACAACTTGTTGCTTAGGAGCATCCGTTCCACAAGCGATTTTGAGAAATGGAGAAGAAGAAGCTGAAAAAGAATTCAAGTGGTGGTTAGATTTGTTTGGAGAGGATTATTACGTGGAGGTTCAAAACCACGAAATTCCCGACCAGTTGAAATGTAATGAGGTTTTGTTACGTTTTGCCAAGAAATATAATGTCAAAGTAATTGCTTCTAATGATTCGCATTATCTTGACCAAAAGGATTCAAATGCCCATGATATTTTGCTTTGTATCAATACGGGCGAAAAACAGGCTACTCCAACCTATAAAGATATTGACGACGATGCGGGAACATCCACAAAAGGTAAGCGTTTCGCCTTTTACAACGACCAATTTTATTTCAAAAATACGGCTGAAATGACTCAACTTTGGAATCATATTCCAGAGGCTATTGATAATACAAATGAAATTGTAGGCAAGATTGATACTTTGAAATTAAAGCAAGATATCATGTTGCCTAATTTCGTGATTCCAAGCCAGTTTGCTACTCAGGATGATTACCTTGAACACATCACTCGTGAGGGTGCGAGAAAGCGTTATGGAGACGCTTGGGATTCTGTTGAAGTTAAAGAACGCATTGATTTTGAACTTCATGTAATCAAAACAATGGGCTTTGCAGGATACTTTCTCATTGTTGGAGATTTCATACAAGCGGGTCGAGATTTGGGCGTTTTCGTAGGTCCTGGACGTGGTTCTGCGGCTGGTTCAGTGGTTGCCTATTGTATCGGAATAACTAATATTGACCCTATTAAATACAACTTACTTTTTGAGCGTTTCTTGAATCCTGACCGTAAATCAATGCCCGATATTGATACAGATTTTGATGATGAAGGTCGCCAAAAAGTGATTGATTATGTAGTGGAGAAATATGGGAAACAGCAAGTAGCACATATTGTAACCTACGGCACAATGGCGGCGAAAATGTCAATAAAAGACGTTTCTCGGGTAATGGATTTGCCTTTAAATGAATCTAACGAATTAGCCAAATTAGTCCCTGACAAGCCTGGAACGAACTTAAACCGAGTCATGAATGCCCCAATGACAGGAGCAAATTCACTGGCAGAAAAAGAAGGCTTGCAAACGGAAGACTTAGATAATATTAAAAAACTTCGTGAAATTCGTAGAGAAGGGTCATTGCGTTCGAGGGTTTTGGAAGAAGCCTTGATTTTGGAAGGTTCGGTTCGTGGTACGGGTATTCATGCGGCAGGGATTATTATTGCCCCCAAAGATTTATCCGAGATTTTGCCAGTTTATACCTCCAAAGAAGTAAACCTTTTGATTACACAGTTTGGGGGAAATATTATTGAGGATGCAGGGGTAATTAAAATGGACTTTTTGGGCTTGAAAACCCTTTCTATTCTGAAAGAAGCCATTCGTTTAATTAAGCAAAATCATGGTATTGATATTGATT
>JANPIG010000196.1:0-2641 GCA_031424875.1 Cytophagales bacterium | reverse complement strand
CCCTAAATTCCAGCCCCTAATCTCAACCCCCCAGCCCCTAATCCCTCCGAAAAATGTTTAAAAAAATACTTATTGCCAATCGTGGTGAAATCGCTTTGCGAATCATTAGAACGTGCCGAGAAATGGGCATTAGAACGGTAGCGGTTTATTCGACAGCCGACCGTGAAAGTCTCCACGTAAAATTTGCGGATGAAGCCGTTTGTATTGGACCTCCGCCCAGCCGTCAATCATACTTAAATATTCCTGCTATCATCTCAGCAGCAGAAGTTACAGGAGCGGATGCCATCCACCCTGGGTATGGCTTTTTGTCTGAAAATGCTGAATTTTCGAGAATTTGTGCTGAATATGGTATTAAATTTATTGGAGCCAGTGCTGACCAAATTAACGCTATGGGTGATAAGGCAACTGCTAAAGCAACCATGAAAAATTCAGGCGTTCCCGTAATTCCTGGTTCAGAAGGTTTGATTGATACTGTTGAAGAAGCCAAAGAATTAGCCAAAGGAATTGTTTATCCCGTTATCATTAAAGCAACTGCTGGTGGTGGTGGACGTGGAATGCGTATTATTCGCAACGAGGACGAATTTGAGAAACTTTGGGACGATGCAAAAATGGAATCGGCAGCGGCTTTTGGAAACGATGGTTTGTACATGGAAAAGTACGTGGAAGAACCTCGGCATATTGAAATCCAGATTGTGGGTGACCAATATGGAAAGGTTTGCCATTTGTCTGAACGTGATTGCTCAATTCAACGTCGTCATCAGAAATTGTGTGAAGAAACACCTTCTCCAGCTCTCACGCCCGAATTGCGTCAGCGGATGGGAGAGGCAGCCGTGAAAGGTGCAGCCGCCATCAGATATGAAGGTGCAGGTACGATAGAATTTCTTTTGGATAAACACGGGGACTTCTATTTTATGGAAATGAACACCCGTATTCAGGTAGAACATCCTATTACTGAGGAAGTTACAGATTTTGATTTGATTAAAGAGCAGATAAAAGTAGCGGCAGGTATTCCTATTTCGGGCGATAATTATTTTCCAAAATTATTCGCTTTAGAATGTAGAATTAATGCTGAAGACCCTGCTAATAACTTCCGCCCCTCGCCAGGGAAGATTACTAATTTACACTTGCCAGGGGGTCATGGGGTCAGGATTGATAGCCACGTTTATTCAGGTTATACCATTCCACCAAACTATGACTCGATGATTGCGAAAGTGATTGTGTCGGGACAAAGCCGTGAGGAGGTTCTCTTGCGTATGAAGCGTGCCTTGCAGGAATTTGTGATTGAGGGAATCAAAACCACAATACCATTCCACATCAGATTGATGGATGATGAAATCTTTAAATCAGGAAATTTTACGACTGCATTTATGGATACCTTTGATATGACTGGATTGTAGGTTTTAGAGTTTGATATTAGTAAAAAGCCTTTGAAATTGATTTTCAGAGGCTTTTTGTATGTATTTTGAGCCATTTATCATAAAATCTTTGCGTTTGTCGTTACTAACCTACTATATTTGGATAAAACTCTAATCATTTCCAACCCCAACTCTACCTCCAATGACTCGTAAAATTTACTACGCTCTTACAGGCATCATTCTATTCATCTCTACCGCCTTCACTTTCACGGACGAAGGCAAATCTCTTACCGAAAAAATCCTTTTGCAACTGGATAAATATCGGCAAAATACTCCCCAAGAAAAACTGTATCTACATTTCGATAAGCCCTACTACATGGCTGGTGAAACGATGTGGTTTAAAGGCTATCTCTTTGATGGAATCCAACACAATATTGATTCGGTAAGTCGGGTTGTTTATGTGGATTTAGTCAATGAAACTACTGGAAAAATTATCGCTAATCGGGTGTTGAAATGTGAAGGTTCAACGCACGGAGATATAGCTTTGCCTGATTCGCTCGAAGAGGGTGTTTATCATATTAGGGCCTATACTAATTATATGAAAAATTTTTCAGAAGAGACATTTTTCAATCAAGATTTCAAAGTTTGGCAAGGCAACAACAAAAGCCGTCTGACAGATGGTAAAGTGGACAAAATGATCCAAGCTGCAGATGTTCAATTTTTTCCTGAAGGAGGCAACTCTGTGGTAGGACTTGATACTAGAATTGGTTTTAAAGCACTTAATATTTTAGGAAAAGGTGTTGATATTCAAGGATTTGTGATGGATAATGGCAAAGATACGGTTGTCGCTTTTCAGTCAGAACATTTAGGTATGGGCGTGTTTAATTATACTCCCGAAGCTCAGAAAACTTATACCGCATTTGTGAAACAAAACGATGGCAAATATCGTCCATTCAACCTGCCCCATGCTTTGGAGAATGGTTTTGCGATGGCGATTGATAATTTATCAAATAAAGAAAAAATTAAGGTTTTTATTACTAATAATTCTCCCAAACCAGCCGACAAAGCCGCTGAAATAGTGGTAGTAGCCCATCAAAGGGGTAATCTTGTTTTTATGGCCAAGGGGACAGAAGCACAAAAAGGATTTAGTATTTCAATTCCTAAGAATAAAATTTTAGATGATGGCATTGTCCAAATTACTTTAATTGATGCTCAGGGAGAACCCCGTTGCGAGCGTCTGATATTTAGTAATCAAAATAAGCACTTGAATTTGAAGGTTTCTTCTG
>JANPIG010000195.1:0-1921 GCA_031424875.1 Cytophagales bacterium | reverse complement strand
TGGCAACGATGTATGAAGAAATTGGGTATTCATCTTTGTTTACTTCAGCTACGGATAATATTGGTATTAAGGAGTTTAACGAAATTTTAAGGGATAAAATCTCTTTAGTATCTGGGCATTCTGGGGTAGGAAAATCTTCCTTAGTTAATCAAATTGCTCCAAATTTAGACTTAAAAACCTTAGAAATTTCAACTTTTGCCAACAAAGGGGTGCATACTACCACCTTTGCCACAATGTTTGAAATTTATGAAAATTCTTACATTATTGATACCCCTGGCATCAAAGAATTAGGGTTAATTGATATTGAAAAATCAGAAATTTCTCATTTTTTTCCAGAAATGAGAGCATTATTAAATCAATGTAAATATCATAATTGCAAACACCTCAACGAACCTAAATGTGCTGTAATTGAGGCAGTTCAGCATGGGGAAATTGCAGAAAGCCGTTATGCCAGTTATTTGAGTATGATGGATAATGATGATAATAGACGTTAAATCACCACCGCATCAAAAACTCCTGTCAAAACCTTCCCATTCCGCTTAATTTGTAACCAAATTCTGTAATTCCCAGCTACTGGAAATACATACGGAAAGTTCACCATATTACCGTGATGTTCTGTGGCATTGTGGTTCATGTTTGGCATTAAAAATTTATCTCTATCGGCTTCGCTCATCGTTTGGATTTTTGCTAATACTTTATCAATGCTGTCCTTAAAAACATTAGTCGGTAACAGTACTGGGGTGGGCGTTGTTTCGCCAATTCGTTTTTCCATAACCGTTATGGCGGTAGTCGAAACCGTTCCAGTCGGGTGCAAATGGATATAAACCGAACCATCATCTTTTACGATGGCAGCATGTCCCATCATTCCCAAATAAGGTTGTAAATCCGCCATTTTGCCATCGGGTGAAAGCACAGAAAACTTCAAATCATAGACTTGTCCAGCCAATAAAGGCTTATTAGGTTTTTCTTCCCAAACAATACTGGAGCCATCCTGTAGCTTAGTCCTCAGACCTGGCTTTCCGCAAATAGTAATATTTTGGTCGGGCAGATTTGGGCTTTTCGCATTGATGGCATTCGTAATGACATACGTATCATCGGAGTCGCCAATTTTAGCAGAATTTACCGTGTTTTTAATAGGGGTTTTAATTTCAACTGAATCCGAAATAGTGTACTGAAAGCCATTAAAACGCATAATATCGGCAAAAACCAAATATTTTCCTACGGGAAGATTAGGCAAAGTAGCTTCATAATTTAAGGTATCAATTCTCACAGGATGCAGATGGGCAAAAGCATCCATTGAGCCTTGCCTTATCAAAAATAAGTGCATCAACTTTCCATGGTCGGGAATTGCATAACTCAACCAGCGGGTGTTTACGGTATTACTATCAACTGTCAATTTTAAGATATTTTGGTTAATAATTTTGGTGGTTGAAGTATAAGGTTTGAACATATTTTTCTTGTAAATCTCTGTCTCATTATTCCACCATTTATTGCCCATAAACAGAAATAGTCCACAAAAACTTGCTCCAATGAGCGATCCTGTAATTCTTTTACGAATAGTTTTAGCGGTTGCTTTTTCGCCAACGGGTTGCAAACTATCACTCACGCTTGCTCCAAATATAGTGGTCAAAACACCAATAAGAAATATTCCCAAAGCTGCTAAAATCCAGCCTAAACTTGCAGGCATGGTTCTTCGGGCAGTAGAAGTAGCTGAAACGGGCACAATTAATTTTCCCTTTCCTCTTGCGCCTTCAATCTCAACTTGAACACTGGTAGCTCCCGAATTCATCAGCCAAATTTGTCCCTCAAAACGATTGGTCTCCCCTTTTACAGGCAAGGCTTCATCCGAACGTGGTGTACCTTCATCGCCAAACCAAAAATAAATGGGTGAAATTCCGACGTGAGAAATATCTGCACCGTC
>JANPIG010000194.1:0-1726 GCA_031424875.1 Cytophagales bacterium | reverse complement strand
TTGAAGATGGCAAATTCATAGATAAAGAAACTCCAAAACTTGAATCTTTTACTTTTGAAATCACAGAAGAGATGAAGAAGTCTAAAAATTGGACAAAAACTTTCAATGACAGAATTAAAGAAAATTCACTAACTACCTTACGCTCAGACGGTAGCGTTTGGATTGAACCCAAAACAAAATGGTTTTATTGCAAGGAAGATATTATCAAAGAATTGAAACAAACCCAAGAATCTTCGATTGAAAAACGTCCAGTATATATGATAAATGGCAAGGTTGTTGCCAAAGATTTTAAATGGGATGAACTTTCCATTCATTCCTTAGTGAGTTTGAGTTATTGGAAACCAGAAGATGGTGAATTGATGAAAGTAAAATATGGAGAACAAGCCAAAAATGGAATGTACGATTTGATGGTTCTGGAAAAATCAAAAGTAGCCGTAAATTCTCAAAGCTATACTTCTGAAACATTACCAAATGATTTACCCAAAGTAGAGAGATGTACGCCATCGGTAGATTTTCCTGCCAATGCTTTATATATTATTGATGGCAAAGAAGTAGATTCGGGTTTTTTGCATAAAAATGTGAAGCCCGAAGAAATCGAAAATTTAACCGTAATGAACCAAGAAATTGCCCACAAAAAATACGGCGATAAAGGAAAAAAAGGTGTAATTTTGATTTCTACAAAAAAAATTAATAAATTACATTAAAATAATCCCCAACCCCATAAATTACATTGAATCCATGAAGAAATTATCCACACTTTTGTCTTTTGCCTTGCTCATTTTTTTGAGCAGTTGTACAGATACCAAACAAATAACTGACCTCCAAGACCAAGCTCGTCGTTTGGAAGCTCAAATTACTAAAGAACGTCAAGAAAATGCAGAGTTGAGTAGCTACCGTTTTAGCATGGAAAGCCAATTCAAGCGTAAAAACGAAGATTATGTAAAGTGTCAGGAAGAAGGAAAGGATAATTTTGAGTCATTAAGCAAGCGTTATGGCGAGCTAAATTCTGATTATGATAAATTGGGAGCAGCTTACAAATCTTTGAACGAAGCTAATGATGCCAGCCGTGAAATGTCGGCAAGGGTAATTGTGGATTTGGAAGAAAGAATTAAACAAATGAGAAACAGTGGTGGGGATGATGTGGCTGCTGATGGAGTAGTTAGACCTGTGAAAGTGGTTCGTAAAAAAAGATCCAGAAGACGTTAAGATTTAGTAAATTCTTCATCAAAAATATAAAATGCCTTAATAAAATTATAAGTTTTATTAAGGCATTTTTCTATTGAATAGGCCTTCGATTAAGAAATCTCGGTTCTTCGATAATTTATATGGAAGTCGTCCTTCGAAAGGACGACTTCCATGTGCGACAAATAAATCACGTATAAATCTTAGTTGAACCAAAAACTACTACAATTTCAAAAACTCCACTCTTCTATTATTCGCCTTTCCTTCCGAGGTTTTATTATCTCCCACGGGCTGAGATTCACCTTTCCCATCTGATTCCATGCGGGAAGAATTAATGCCAAAATCTGAACTCAACATAGCTTTTACAGCCTCCGCACGCTTTTTGGAAAGATTCATATTGGAATTATCATCACCATCTGCATCAGTGTGCCCAATGATTTTTACCCGTACATCGGCATTGTCTTGCAACACTTGGGCAATGGTTTTGAGAGTTCCATAAGACTCTGGTTTTATGGTAGCAGAGTTTACATCAAACGTAATACCT
>JANPIG010000193.1:0-6126 GCA_031424875.1 Cytophagales bacterium | reverse complement strand
AACTTCGTGAATAGAGGCATCTAAGAATCTTGATACATCATAACTCACCGTGTAGGTCATCCCTGGAGGGAAAGTGGTCGATTTCAGAAAGTCCAAACGAGCTTTAATATTGGCAATAACTTCACTGGCATTTGAACCTGGGCGTTGTTTTAATACAATAGCGGCGGATGGTTTTCCATTTTCCTTAGAAAGTACGTCATAATCTAATGATCCAAATTCTAAATCAGCTACGTCTTTCAAACGTAGCATTTCACCGCTTTCAGTCGTCTTAATGACTACGTTTTCGTATTGATCTTTGCGAGTCATTTTGCCTGTATATCGCAAAACATATTGCAAAGATTGAGCCTGACGACCCGAACTTTCTCCTACTTTCCCAGGAGCAGCCTCTACGTTTTGTTCTTTCAAAGCCTTGATGATATCTTCTGCTGAAATCTCATAGGCATCCATTCGGGCAGGTTTCAACCATACACGCATAGCATATTCACGTGAACCCATAATATCCACAAAACCAACACCATCAATCCTTTTGAGTTCAGCTAATACGTTGATATCAGCGAAATTATAAATAAATTTTTCATCAACAGTTGGGTCTTCGCTAATTAAATTGATGTACATCAACATCGAGTTTACTTCCTTTTCAGTAGAAACCCCTGCTTTAATCACTTCTTCGGGCAACTCATCCAAAACTGTAGTTACACGATTTTGTACGTTTACCGCCGCTACATCGGGATCTGTTCCCACTTCAAAATAAACTTGGATGATACTGGTTCCGTCATTTCCCGATACTGAAGTCATGTATGACATTCCTGGCACACCATTGATGGCTCTTTCGAGAGGCGTTACTACAGCTTTGGCACAAACCTCAGCATTTGCCCCTGTATATTTTGTAGTAACCGAGACGGCTGGAGGAGCAATATCTGGATATTGTGTAATAGGTAGTCCAACCATAGCCAGCACTCCCAAAAGCACAATAAATATAGATATGACCAATGATAAAACTGGTCGATTTATGAAATTTGTAAACATATCTTTATAGGTTAATAAGCTGATTGAGAATAAGTTAAATCTTTAGAAATGTTATTCATTCCCATAAATAAGGGTTTCACAGTCATGCCGTCTTTAACGTTTTGAATACCTTCATAAATAATTTTATCTTCTACACTCAAACCACTATCTACAATATAAAAATGCTGCATTCTATGATTCAAAGTAATGGCTTTGGTCTTTACTCGATTACTGTTGTCAATCACATAAACATAAACTCTGTCTTGAATCTCAAAAGTAGCTTTCTGAGGAATAATCAATGCATTCTTGAACCTTTTAAGTAACCGTACCTTACCGCTCGCTCCATGTTTTAGGATTTTCTCTGGATTACTAAATCTTGCTCTAAAAGCAATATTTCCAGTATTAGGGTCAATTTCACCTTCGGTAGTTTCCACTTTTCCTTTAAATGGATGTTCTTCACCATTGGCCAAAATGAGCGTTACAATATTGGACTGCTGGCTTTTATCCTTAAAATTTGAGCTGTAATTGAGATACTCTTTTTCCGAAACATCAAAATACGCAAAGACTTCTCCGTTGTTTGATATATTGGTCAATAATGTTCCGTCTTCGATTAAACTACCTATCTTATTAGGAATTCTATTTACGATTCCATTAAATGGAGCTTTTATTTGAGTATAGTTCAACTGAATTTTAGCAAAAGATTCATTAGCTTGAGCTTCCTCTACCTTTGCTTTCATCATATCAACTTTATTTTTGGCGGCTTCCAACTCTGTATTTGAAACAACATTTTTTTCAACCAGTCTCTTGATATTGTTCAATTCTATTTCAGCAGCTTTTTGTTCAGTTATTGTACTTCGTAATACTGCCCCCGCCTTAATAACTTGTTCTTTCAGTTCGGGATTATTAATGCTGAATAATACCTGACCTTGCTTAACATATTTACCTTCATCAATATAAACTTTGTCCAGATAGCCCTTCACTCTGGCTCGTATTTCTACATTCTGAACAGCATTGATTTCTGCCACATAGTCGGTATGCAAGGCAGTATCAATCTTTATGGGAGAGGTAACAGGAAAACTCTCTGCAATTTGTTTTTCTTGTTTGTCTTTATCCTTGCACGACCACAACAACGAGAGAATCATTACACTTAATAGCAAATGTTTCATTTTATTTTGGGATAAATATTGAACTACTCCGTTCTAAATATAGAGTAATTTAAAATGACTCTCAAGCAATTCTTAGAAAGTCAAAATTCTTTATTTGAATTACACAACAAACTATAATATGCTCATAATTAAATACTTATAAAGAGAGTATAAATACTTATTTGATACAGCACAGCAACTAAGTATTTATCATGGGGGAGGATTTTGCTTTCGTAAACAAGCATTACAATAAGTATTTACGCAAAAAAAGGAATGGCTGATAAAAGAAAAAAGAGGAGAATCAGGAATAAAATCAGCAGTTGAAAGTGCAAAAAATTCAGTATAGTCAACATCATCTAAATCAATATCTGATACATTATCTTCAACTGAATTTTCAAGTTCATTATCTACAAATATAGTTACGCTCTTATCCAAAAACAAATGTAAAATAATACTCCCATAAATAACAGGTGCAGTTAATATCAATATAAAATATGTTAACCTTAGTATTTTTTTATTCAACATCTTATACCTAAATTTTTAATGGTTTAGAAGGCAAATATAGCTTAACATTTTTTTCTAAAAGATATTTTAGCCTTAGAATTCCCTTAAAATACTACCAATCCGCTCATTGTTTCGACCAAATACTGGAAAAGGAATCTCGGAATAGTACAGTTTTATAATATTGTTGACTAAGCCCCTTTTGGCAAAAAAAAACCAACCTGTTTACAGATTGGTTTAACTAATTTTGCAATACTTTATTTATTCTAACGGGATTTCTATCCTGAGATTTTCAAACGTTAAATTCCCATTATCACCCAATTCCATCAGTACTGTTGAATCTTTTGAGATATAGTTACCCAAAATTTGCTTTGATAATTCGTTCAAAATTCGTTTCTGCATCACTCGTTTCAAAGGTCTGGCTCCCATGCTGGGTTCATAGCCTTCCTCCGCTATATGCAAAAGGGCTTCTTCGGTAGCTTCCAACATTATTCCTTGTTCTTTCAAACGCTCTTGAATTTGACGGAATTGAATTTGCACAATCTGACGAAGATTCTCTTTCGATAATGGCTCAAACATTACAATTTCATCTACACGATTCAAAAACTCTGGACGAACCACTTGTTTCAACAAAACCATCACTTCTTCTTTGGCTTTTTCCATCACAATATGATTGTTCCAACCTTCCATTTCACCCATTTTTTCTTGGATAATGTGGCTACCAATGTTGGAAGTCATGATGATAATAGTATTCTTGAAATTGGCAATCCTACCTTTATTATCCGTCAATCGTCCATCGTCCAAAACCTGTAAAAGTATGTTCCAAACGTCTGGATGGGCTTTTTCAATTTCATCCAATAGAATTACAGAATACGGTTTTCTACGAACTGCCTCCGTCAATTGACCCCCTTCGTCATAACCCACGTAGCCTGGAGGCGAACCAATCATGCGGCTCACAGCATGGCGTTCTTGGTATTCCGACATATCAATTCTGACCATGGCGTTCTCATCATTGAACAAATAATCTGCCAATGCCTTTGCCAATTCTGTCTTACCAACACCCGTTGTTCCCAAGAAAATAAACGAACCTATCGGACGTTTGGGGTCTTGCATACCCGCTCGTGAACGTCTGACAGCATCCGAAATTGCCTCAATTGCTTCACTTTGTCCTGCTACTCGCAAGCCCAACTCATATTCCATATGCAAGAGTTTTTCTTGCTCAGCTCGCATCATTTTAGACACTGGTACACCCGTCCATTTTGCCACTACTTCAGCAATATTTTCAGGCGTAACTTCCTCCTGCAACATCGTTTTCTCGTGCTCAGTACTTGAAGTTTGTGATTTGGCTAAACGTGCTTCTGCCTCTACTAATTTTCCGTATCTTATCTCTGCTACTTTTCCATAATCTCCTGCACGTTCGGCTTGTTCGGCTTCTAATTTCAGACGGTCGATATTCTCTTTTTCTATGCGTATGCTATCCAAAACGCCTTTTTCGCTTTGCCACTTCGCCATGAGGTCGGTTTTCTTTTCGGTCAATTCCGCTAAATCATGGCTAATAATTTTCTCTCTTTCTTTATTATTTTCCCGTCTGATTGCCTCTCTTTCAATCTCCAATTGCATAATTTTTCTTTGCAAATCGTCAATTTCTTCGGGTACAGAATCTATTTCCATGCGCATTTTGGCTGCCGCTTCGTCCATCAAATCAATGGCTTTGTCGGGCAGAAAACGGTCAGAAATGTAACGGTTTGAAAGTTCAACTGCCGCAATCACAGCATCGTCCTGAATACGAACGCCATGATGTAATTCGTATTTTTCTTTAATTCCTCTCAAAATCGAAATCGCATCGGTCACGTCGGGTTCTTCCACAATCACGGTCTGGAAACGTCTTTCTAAGGCTTTATCTTTTTCAATATATTTTTGATATTCCTTCAAAGTCGTAGCCCCGATGGCGTGCAATTCTCCACGAGCCAAAGCAGGTTTCAACAAGTTTGCCGCATCCATTGCCGACTCGCCACCACCTGCTCCAATGAGTGTATGGATTTCATCAATGAACAAAACTATATCCCCTTCCGAATCCGTAACTTCCTTAATAACAGCCTTTAAGCGTTCCTCAAACTCACCTTTATATTTTGCCCCCGCAATCAAAAGTCCCATATCAAGCGTATAAATCGTCTTTGATTTTAGGTTTTCGGGAACGTCTCCCACGATAATTCTTTGGGCTAAACCTTCAACAATGGCGGTCTTCCCAACCCCAGGCTCACCCACCAACATAGGATTATTTTTGGTTCTGCGAGAAAGTATCTGCAAAACCCGACGGATTTCTTCGTCCCGTCCAATCACAGGGTCAATTTTCCCTGCTTTGGCTAACTCGTTCAAATTGATGGCATACCGTTCCAACGAACGATAAGTTGCCTCTGCATTTTGGTCTTTCACGCTTGTGTTTCCTCTCAATTCTTTAATGGCTTCTTTTAATATTCTCTCTTTAAATCCACTGTCTTTCAATAAGTTAGCTATTTGGTCTTTGCCCATTGTTAAGGCTAAAACCACTAATTCCACTGAAATATATTCATCCGAAAACTCCTTCATCAGGTTCTCGGCTTTGGTCATAGCGGTATGGGCATCGTTGGCAAAGTAAGGCTGACCACCGCCCGAGACTTTGGGATATTTATCAATAATTTCTGCTAATTTCGAGTCAAAAATAGCCTGATTTACCCCCATTTTTTTCATCAAAAATTGGGCAGTATTTGGTTCTTCCTCAATAATTGCTTTCAGCAAATGCCCCGTCTCAATGGCTTGCTGACCATTGGATGTGGCAATCGAAGCAGCGTGCTGGATTACCTCTTGGGTTTTGGTTGTGTATTTTTGCATTTTCTTTTCTTAGGTTTATATCAATTATTGGATAAACATATTTGACTACTCGTCAATTTTTACTGTCACAGAGTTTCACTAAGTTTTTTCTCAAAGTTTCACGAAAAAAATGTTTAATATATCTTGTGAAACTCTGTGAATTACATTGTGATACTTTGTGTCCACGAAAACCACCAGAGAATAACAAATTTTGTAAAATAAAATTATCGTACCAATGATTTTCATCATATTACAAACTTTCATAAATCATAAACACAAAACACAAGCCATCTTGATTTTTCGGAAATATTGTCTTGAATTTTTCGATTAAATTAAAAAATATATGTCAGAATGGCTTGAAATGCAGTTTTTGACAAATTCCATGTTGCCATTATTGCTTTGGAAGGAATAGCTATTGTACAAAAAAGCCTGTCCAAACATTTTGAACAGGCTTTTTCACAGATTTTATATTACATATTACGCCATCGTATGATGTTTTACTTCCAACATTTCAAAAAGCCTTTGTATTTGCTCGTTTTGCTTTTTGTTATGATTTTTCAATTCTTTAATCTCTTCTCTCAAATCTGAAATGATTTTTTTAGAAGTTTCTAATTCATCTTCTGACACT
>JANPIG010000192.1:0-5835 GCA_031424875.1 Cytophagales bacterium | reverse complement strand
CCGATTTTAATTTATACGGAAAAATCAATTATCAATTGTCCGAAAAATTTAATGCCTTTGCCGATTTACAATTAAGAACCGTTGGTTATGAAATGAAAGGAATTGCCGATAAACTTCAAGATATTTCTCAAAATTCGACTTATACTTTCTTTAATCCAAAATTGGGTTTGACTTATCAAATGGCAGATAACTCATCTCTTTACGCCTCGTATAGCGTAGGTAACAAGGAGCCAAGTCGTCAAGATTTTGTAGATAATGCTCCCAAATCTCCGCAATCAGAACATTTAGAGGATTTAGAGGTGGGTTATAAGACTCAAAAATCTAATGTAGCCTTTTCGGTTAATGCGTATATGATGAACTATACAAATCAGCTGGTTTTAACAGGAAAAGTGAATGATGTGGGAGAAGCAATTCGTACAAATGTACCCGATAGTTATCGTATGGGCGTAGAAGTGGAAGCAGGTATAAAATTAGCTAAAACCTTAAAAATCAATGCCAATATAACTCTTTCGAGCAATAAAATTAAAAATTTCACCGAGGTAGTTCCCAATTATGATGGCGATGCAGACGGTGTAAATAAATTTGCTAAAACCAATATTTCTTTCTCTCCAAACACTATCATGGGTTCACAGATTATCTTTACACCAATCAAAAATTTAGAGTTTGGATTCTTGTCGAAGGTAGTGGGCAAGCAATATTTAGATAATACTTCCAACGAAAATCGTAAGTTGAATTCTTACTTTACTAACGATTTAAGAGCCATCTATTCTTTAAAAGGCAAAACTTTGAAAGAAGTTAATTTTAGTTTTTTAGTTAATAATCTTTTCAATACTTTGTATGAGTCCAATGGTTATACATATAGTTATATTTATGAAAAACAGGTAATTACAGAAAATTTCTATTATCCACAGGCAGGGGCGAATGTATTAGTGGGAGTTAATTTGAAGTTTTAAAATTTATAATCGCAAAGACGGGAAGACAGTAAGAATTTAAAATTTTCGAGAAAATAATTGTCTTGCGTCTCTCCGCCATTGCGTTTATTTCCGCTTTGCATTTTTCCAAGAATTAAATATCGTCATTCATTAACTATTTAAAATCATTCTAAATTATAAAATACCTTGAAATTATGCTTAAGCAACCATCCATTCTATTTAATCGTATCGTAATTTTGTAGCCCAAAACAATTGAATCAAAATTTAATACATTTCAGTACTAAATAGGTATATTTCAAGCCATTAACTGAATAATTGAACCATAAAATTCGTTAGTTTTGTTAGGAATTGTACGACAACATGGAAAATATATTCAAAGCTTTTAGTTTATCTCATAAATCTGCCCCTTTGGCAGTGCGTGAACAGGTAGCTCTGACCCAAACCGAGGTCAAAGACTTTTCCCTTAAAATTAAAGATTTATTTAATATTCAAGAGATTTTGGTGGTTTCTACTTGCAACCGCACCGAAGTTTATTATACATCATCCAATAATCTTAATCTGCAAATTATCAAAGCCCTTTTGGCTCAAAAAGGTATTATTGATAGCAATTTCTATTTTGCACATTTCCAACAATTTGATATTCAAGCTGATGCCCTCAAACATCTTTTTGAAGTAGCCACAGGCTTACATTCTACCGTAGTTGGAGATTTGCAAATTCCTAATCAAGTAAAACAATCTTACCAAATTGCGGCAGATTTGAACTTGGCGGGTCCATTCCTGCACCGCCTGATGCACACCATTTTCTTTGCTAATAAAAGAGTTGCTCAAGAAACTTCTTTCCGTGACGGAGCTGCTTCCACTTCTTATGCGGCTGTTGCTCTAACGGAAGAATTGACCCAAAATATCAACCAGCCAAAAGTTTTGATTTTGGGTTTGGGGGAAATCGGTATTGACGTTTGTGATAATATTGCTGACAAAGAATTTGCCGAAATAACGGTGATGAATCGTAGTCGTGAAAAGGCAGAAAAAATGGCTTCTGGACGTACCTTCCGATTGGCTGATTTTGAGAATTTAGAAGAAGAGTTAAAAAGAGCTGATGTGATTATCTCATCAGTAATGATTGACAAGCCATTGATTACTAAAGAATTAATGGACAAAGTAGGCGTTCTTTCCTTTAAATATTTTATAGATTTATCCGTACCTCGTAGTGTGGCGGACGATGTAGAAGATATTGCTGGCGTGTTGGTTTATAATATTGATACCTTGCGTGTAAGGGCAGACGAAGCCTTACGAATTCGTCTGGCAGCCATTCCACACGTAGAGCGAGTAATTGAGGAAGCCATTGTTGGATTTAATGATTGGTCAAGAGAAATGGTGGTTTCGCCCACAATTAATAAGTTGAAAAATGCCTTGGAGCAAATCAGGAAAGAAGAAGTGGCTCGTCATTTGAAAAACCTTTCGCCCGAAGAATCAGAGAAAATTGAGAAAATTACGATGTCTATTGTTCAAAAAATCATGAAATCGCCCGTATTGAATCTGAAAGCTGCTTGCAAACGTGGTGATGCAGACCAATTGGTAGAGGTAATTAATGATTTATTTGATTTAGAAAAACAAAGCGATAGAGCTGGGTATATGCACTAAGAATAAAAAATCTTAATTTACTAATCCTCCCAAGCGTTCAAAACCATTATTGTCTGAAACGCTTGGGAGGGTTTATTTTTGCATTTATTGGAGTTTTGTCCAACCAAATATTGTCCGTTTTGTTGGAGAAAACTCCCACAAAGGTAGAACACATTTCATTCAAACAAACTTTTCAATTCTACTGCCTCCGAAGCCTTCATTCTACCCGCTAAAACTAATCGTAATTGACGGCGACGTAAAGCACCATTAAATAATTCTTTCTCATCATCAGTTTCTGGAATTGCTTGTGGCACATCAATGGGCCGCCCGCTTTGGTCAACCGCCACAAAGGTAAAAAATGCCTTATTGGTTGATACCCTTTCTTGAGCTGGAATATTTTCTGCCCACACATCTATTACCACTTCCATGGAGGAACTAAACGCCCGAGTTACCTTTGCTTGCAAGGTAACTACGCTACCTAATGGAATCGACTCCTTAAAAGAAACATTATCTACCGAAGCCGTTACCACTATGCGATTAGAATGTTTTTGGGCACATATTGCCCCCACTACGTCCATTAGACGCATCAAATTCCCTCCCATCATATTGCCTAAGGTATTGGTATCATTCGGGAAAATCATTTCAGTCATTGTGGTTAATGACTCGCTTACTGCTTTTGTTTTTGACATATTTTTTACATTCACGATGCCTAGTAAACAGTAAAGTTTAACGTCAAATCCGTTCACCCTTTACCCTTCACCATGTACCGACAATTATCTTCCAAAATCATCTTGTAATCTCACAATATCATCTTCATCCGAAGGGTTTTCTGGGTCGGTATGTTGCCAAATTTCGGCTACTACTCCCCATCCCTCTAAACCAATCAAACGATGTCTTTCTCCCTTATCCATCTGTATAAAACTACCTGATTCTAAGACCTTTACCTCCTCAGATTCTTCATCAGTATCACTAATTTTCACGCCCACTGTAGTTCCTGCAATAACTTTCCAAATTTCAGCACGGCGAAAATGATATTGCCATGACAACCTTTTGTGAGGAGCAACCACTAAGATTTTAGGAGATAATTTATTAGTAATCTGAATATCAGACATTTCTAAATGGGGAAAATAAATACCAGCAAAGGCCGGTGCCTGAATTTCATCCAAAACAAAAAAACCTCCCCACGGGCGAGTCTCATCTTGTTTATCAATCTTGAAACCCATAGCATCAAGTTCTGAGGCAATTTGACTAAAAATTTCAGATTTTTCGGTCGTTGAATCAATTTGTATGTTCATAGTTTAGAATAATAAAAGGATAAAATAAAGAGTTCTGCGAATATAGTATTTCACAGAACTCTTTATTTAATAATTTTTATTTATTTATGCTCATCAGCACTGGGTGCATCCGCACTGGGTGCATCCGCACTGGGTGCATCCGCAGTTGCTTCTGTGGTTACTTCAAAAACCTCTGGCATATTAGCTGAAAGAATATTATACCAATTAACCATCTTCTTAACGTCTGAGGCGAAAACTTTTTCACGGTCAAAATCTGGAGCAACAGTATCTAAAAAATCAAACAAATCTGCATCAGTTGAATTCTTTACATTCATCTCTACCTTTTCGCCATACTTCTCACGAATTGCTAAGAAAATATCTCCCAACGGAATTGAATTGTCTTGGTGATTGGCCATATATACTGAAATATCCTTCAATACCGATACACGAGCATTTGCTCCCACAACTGAACGAGCCTTTTTGCCGTCTAAACTCTCCACAATTACACCCGTGCGAGTAGGTTTCAAAATTCTAAACAAACCACTCTGTCCTGAGATATTCGCTACTTCTTTTAATAATTCCATTTTTGTTGTTAATGTTTTTACAAAATTAATGCTTTAATTCTAAAATGCAGTTTGTAGTTTAAAAAAAAGCCCAAAGCCAAATGCTAACAGCCCATAACTCTATTAAAATTCCTTATTTAAACTTTCAATAGTTGCCAAGATTTCTTCACGACCGCTTCCATTAACGGACGAGGTTACGAAAAATTGTGGCATTTCTTCCCACGTTTCCATCATCTTTTCTTGATAAACGGCTATGCTTTTATTAATGGCAGTTTGAGATAATTTATCAGCTTTTGTAAAAACAATACAAAAGGGAATACCTTGTTCACCGAGGTTATTCATAAATTCCATATCAAGTTTCTGGGGTTCATGACGGATATCAATTAATACGAATGTGTACATCAAATTTTCCCGATTTTCCAGATATTCATGAATCATCTTTTCAAACTTTTCACGGTCAATTTTGCTGACTTTTGCATAACCATAACCAGGCAAATCTACCAAATACCACTTCTTATCAATTTGAAAATGATTAATTAGTTGTGTTTTGCCCGGCGTTTGTGAAGTTTTTGCCAAATTTTTTTTCTGCACAATAGCATTAATCAAGGAAGATTTTCCTACATTAGACCTTCCAATAAAGGCATATTCAGGTTTATCAGGCTTCGGGCATTTTTCATAGTCCGTATTGCTTTGCAAAAATATTGCTTCTGTAATTTTCATCAATTGTATAATTTATATTTTATTCATCGATAATTTTTGTCCCTTAAATACTATTAATATTTTTACTCAAATCGTTACTATTTATAATTTACAACGTTACAAATAAATAGAACCTTAGGGGGAGTTACCAAATGGTAATAATTGTAATGAAATTCAGAGAAAATTTTACAAAAAGAATTTCATTTTTTAAAAAATATTTGCAATGTTTACAAAATATCTGCAAATTTACGCAAGAATTATCACTTCCGCTCTCTACACTCTGCAATAGAGTTGTCCTTACAGATGCTCCCCGCCGTTACACGGAGCTAAAGTATTAGTAAATTGTTTATCCTTATTTTGCCATAAACAATAAAAATATCTTCTTGCTGGATATTTTAGGTGTTGTATTTATCAAACCCCCAATATATTTTTGTCATATTAAGTAAACCCTTAACACCTGATTCTTTTTTTCCCTAACAACAAAAATGAAGAAACTCAACTTTTCACTGCTTTACTCAGCAGTAGCACTCAGTTTGGTCAGTACTGTGGCAAATGCCCAAAATGACCTGCCACCCAATGCGGTTGATGGCAAATGTTATGCAAAATGTTTGAAGCCTGCACAGTTTACCACTAAAACTGAGCAGTACGTGGCCAAAGAAGCTGGCAAGACCCTTACGGTCGTAGCTGGAACAATGGGTACGGAAACCCAATCTGTCCTCGTGAAAGAGGCTTCTAAGCGTTTGGAAG
>JANPIG010000191.1:0-1188 GCA_031424875.1 Cytophagales bacterium | reverse complement strand
AAATACGGAAAGACCTTCATAAGCCTTAGCAATGTTGTTGATAAGTTCCATAATCAATACGGTCTTACCTACCCCAGCACCACCAAACAAACCAATTTTACCACCTTTTACATAAGGAGCAAGCAAGTCAATTACTTTGATACCCGTGAAAAGCACCTCCGTTGAAGTAGCCAATTCGTCATACTTTGGAGCAAGACGGTGAATTGGTAATGCTTTCAAAGATTTAGGTTGAGGAATACCGTCGATTGCCTCGCCAACTACGTTGAAAAGACGACCTTTAATAGATTCGCCAGAAGGCATAGACATGGGTTGTCCCAAGTCAATAACTTCCTTACCTCTTTGAAGTCCCTCTGTTCCTTCCATCGCAATGGTACGAACTCGGTCTTCACCTAAGTGCTGTTGTACTTCAAGAATAACTTTGGTGCCGTTGGCTTTGATAACCTCCAAGGCATTCAAAATTGCGGGGAGATGAGAGTCTTTACCCTCGAAGCTCACATCCACAACCGGTCCAATTACTTGCGTAACTTTTCCTTTATTGACTGCATTTGCCATTTTTTATTGTGATTTTGTTTTTCTTATTTTTTGCAATTAATCCTTTGAAACTGTAAAGTTAAATAATTGATAATAAGGCATTTAACTAAAGCTTAAGTAAAATAGTTATTTTACGTATCATTTCAAGGTGCAAAATTACTCGGTAATTTTCAGATTAACAAAGCAGATTTTGGATTTTTACCATATATTTTGCTGAAAATGGTTTGTTTTGTTGGATTGGTTCAAGATTGTAACCACATAGAAAGGATAGATAGGATAGAATTTTTAGTAAAGTTTTTGACTTTTATTATTTATTCAAGAAATAAGAGTTAGTAAATGTAACATTTATTGTATGGTTTATTATTTTTATGAGAAATTTAGCAATGACAGTAAACAAAATCCTCTTATAAGTAACACGGAAAAAAGGAGTATCCTATAAACTGTGTTACACATTTTTTTTCCCTGTGTATATCTACTCACAAAGTGCTGTTATCAATCCGCATTTATTCTCAAAAAATGTTATCATCAGAATTTAACAAAAAATATTATCCATGTAAACATAAGTTTTCACTGACAAATGCAAACTATATTCTGTTTTTTGGGTTAATTTGCAAATAAGTTATTAGTAAATAACCATATTGAAAAATATTTATTAAT
>JANPIG010000190.1:0-1462 GCA_031424875.1 Cytophagales bacterium | reverse complement strand
TCTGTGCCCATAACGGAAAGGAATTTGACTACCCATATATTTGTCGCAGAATGTTAGTAAATGAAGTGGCTATTCCAACTGCCTTGCAACTTTCAGGAAGAAAACCTTGGGAAATTCCGCATTATGATACGTTGGATATGTGGAAATTTGGCGATAAAAAACATTATACATCCATGGAATTAATGGCTACTATTATGGGAATTGAATGTTGTAAAGATGATATTAGTGGAGATCAAGTAAATCATGTTTATCATCATGAGAAAGACCTTTTAAAAATAGCCGATTATAGTCGTGAAGATGTTATAGTTGTGGCACAATTATTCCTAAAATTCCAAAGTATGGATTTAGTAAAAAGTGATAATATTGAACGTATTTGAACATTTATCTTATATTTGTTTAGTATAGGGACGTCTTTTGGAAAAAAAAATGTCTAAATGGTTATCAATCTGTATATTTGTGGTTCATAAACCGCCAAGTAGATAAACTAACCAATGAAACGATTAATTATATCCCTAATTTTATCTTCTTTTCATGTCGGCATAAATGCTCAAATATTTACTCAAGCCAAAGCCGAAAAATTCCTCCAAACTTATCGTGATAATTTAACGATTCTTAGAAAAGAACATTCAGTTGTTAGAACTCTTCCAAACATCAATTTTTTCTTTTTCGGTATGGGCGACCGCCCCAAGATGATGTATAAAAATGGTAATCTTATCAATGCTAAAACAGGTAAAATTTTGCGACGTTGGAAAGTCAATACTGCTGTTATTGTCCCCTCTGAATACTTAGTTCATTTAGAATTGGAAAATGGTAAAGTCGTTGACATTCAAGAAGATACGCAAGGTATTTATATCTATGAAAACGGAATGCAAATAATTATGGCAGAAAGTCGACTAAGCTTACCGACCTTTGCAGAAAAAAAATTTGGCCCTGTTTTACGAGTATTACATCATGAAGTGTTGATGAATGTAGATGAAGGATTGCCCGTTCCAAATTTTCTGGTTTATCAAAAACCTCGCTATCGTGATGCAGCCATGATGATAATGGTCTTAAAGAAAACTGATAATTTGAATTTGATTGTTAATTGGATTGCTAATCTTAAGGAACCTTATAATCTAAATGCCGATGGAATTGCTGAAATTGATAATTTGGGACAGGTTTTATATATAATTTCCACAGTATCAGATCGTAACCATCCACTCATTGAGAAGGTCTTAGAAATGGCAGATGCTTATAAGAATTCCACCTACATTGAGGGCAAAACAGATTATGCTTTTCACCCTGTCTATCAAACCAAATGGTTAAAATTTGGCTTAAAATCTTTAGGTATTGCAGATGAATACAAAATACCCTTGGTATATGATAATTACTCCACTTTGGTGTGGTGGGATTACCGTACAGAAAGTGTAGGAGGGAGACAGTTTGACGAAAATACAAGTGCTAAATATCCTTATCTTACCTG
>JANPIG010000189.1:0-1138 GCA_031424875.1 Cytophagales bacterium | reverse complement strand
ATTAATCATAAAACTTCCGCAAAAGTGTTCGTTAATAACATCGTTTTGATAAGAGGAGATGCCAATTATTCAACTATTTATATAGATGGCGGAAAAGAAAAGTTGGTTTCGCATACCATTAAATTTTATGAAAATCATTTGGGAAATTACGGATTTCTGCGGGTGCATCGGGGCTATATTATCAATCCTGATTACGTAAAAGAATATAACCCACATGAAGAAACCATTATCATGAAAAATGGAATAAAAGCCGATGTTTCGAGGAGGAGAAAGTATCTTCTGAGAAATTTTAATACTCGTACAAATACACAAGAACTGTAATTTAATAATTTAATATTTAAAAAATTAGCAATTTAAACAACTCAATTATCACACACAAAGTAATCATGATTAAAAAATTTACGCTCTCAATCTTATTATTCCTTCCTTTATCTGTCTTTTCTCAGCAAAGGGAAGAGGAAGGGAATAGCCAATTGGAAAGAGCCAATTGGGAAAAACTTATCACCAGCGACCCCAAGACGGGCCTGATTCCTCGCAATGAATTAGAAAAATCTCGTGTAGAGATGTTTCGTACCATCCAAAAGAACAGAAGTAGCAAGATTCAGTCTGCGATACCAAATGTAAAATGGGTAGAACGTGGACCTAACGATGTAGGCGGGCGTACTCGTGCCATGCTTTGGGACCCAAACGATTCCACTAAAAGAAAAGTTTGGGTTGGAGGCGTTGCAGGTGGATTATGGTTTAACAATAACATCCTTGATGAAAAATCATCTTGGCAAAAAGTCAATGACCTTTGGGACAATATTGCCGTTGGTTGGATTGCCGCTGACCCCACTAACGCTAAAATTATGTATGTAGGTACGGGCGAAAGAGGGAGCTCGGGTAGTACAGATAATACAGGTGGAAGTGGCTCAGGTGGAGCAGGGATATGGAAAACAATTGATGCAGGAAAGACATGGAAAAGATTAGATTCAACCATTCCAGATTATACTAAATTGAATAATGCAGCCAGTTGGAGAGAAATCTATAAAATTATTGTAAATGCCAAAGGAGAAATTTTTGTGTTAAATTATGGTGGATTGTTTCGTTCAAAGGATGGTGGAACAACTTGGGCAGCGGTGAGTGGAACAAATGCTCC
>JANPIG010000188.1:0-2750 GCA_031424875.1 Cytophagales bacterium | reverse complement strand
TTCTACCTTTGGGACTTGTTCTTCCGTCAATTTTAGCTTTTTAGTCATCCACCGAGTGTCTTCCATAGCTATTTTTTCAGGGTCTAATTCTTCCTTTTTCTGAGGAAAATTCACGGTTGGGTCAGACATTCTACTGCGTCCGTAACCTCCTACACCGCCACCGTAGCCTCCTCCATATTGAGCATTTCCTTCTTGAGAGATTGCCAAAAATAGACAGATTGTTAAGAAAATATATGTTGATTTTTTCATGATTTTCTGTAGTTGAATTTGAAAATGATATTTCTACCCCAAAGATAATTAAGAATATTATTACACTTTCAAAAATATCCTCTTCCGATATAAAATCCATGAGAAAAACCAACAAAGCAATACAAAGCTAATTGCATACGCCAAAGCCCCATTAGCATTTCCGAAAACAGGCTGAAAAATATGCCAGTAAAGCCATTCAGAAAAATTAATTATCCTATCGCCTTCCGAAACGGGAATTAAGCCAAAAACGATGGCAAAAACTTCCGAAATACCGTAAGCAAAAATTGAATTCATGCCAAAAACATGGAAAAATTTCGTCCATTTGGTATTGCCCTTTAAATCAATAATCCATACCAGAATCGACAGAATTATCAAATCTAACCCAACGGTGATTAACACAAAACTACTCGTCCAGATTTTCTTATTAATGGGAAAAACCGTGTCCCAAATCAGAGCCAATGCCACTAAACCAATTCCCCAAACTGCCATTTTTCGGATTCTTGGCAAAATGTTTTCGTTGGCTTCTTGAATATAAATACCTGTCAGGTAGCCCAAAAGCGTATTTACGAACGATGGAAGCGTACTTAAAATACCCTCAGGGTCGAACGCAACGCCTTCACCCTGATAAAGATGATTTTCACCCAAGACTAATAAATCTAATTTTCTTTCGGCATTGGTTAGCAATTGATATTCAACGCCTCTATCGCCCATAAACCACATAATTGCCCAATATAAAAGCAAAATCCCACCCGCCAGATAAGGTAAATATTTGCGTTCAACCGTCAGCACAATGAACGAAACCGCACAAAAAGCCAAAGCAATTCGTTGGAGAACGTTGAGAATACGGAGATGAGAAATGTCAAAATTGTACCAAGGAATATTGAAAATAACGTAGCTAACCAAAAACAAAAGTCCAGTCCTTTTCAAGATTTTATTCCGTAAATCGGGCGTGAGTTGATAATTGAAGGGTTTTAGAGAAAATCGCATAGCCACGCCCACAATAAACATAAAAGAAGGAAACACCAAATCAGTAGGGGTGAAGCCATGCCAATCAGCGTGCCGAAGCGGTGCGTAGGTATAATTGCCATTGCCAGAATTATTAACCAGAATCATTCCAGCAATAGTAATGCCCCGAAAAATATCAAGTGAAAGGAAACGTTGGTTCATCGTATCGTTTTTAAATCGTTTATGTGGTAATCTTAAACAATTTATGGATGATAATGGTAAAAAGCAATTTGGGAGGTAAAATGTATAGAGAAAAGCAATAAAACTACTCAGTTTATGCAGGATATTCTGGTGGAGCAATCTCCCATTTTGTAATATCAATCATTCTAACACGTCTTTCTTCTGCATCTCCGATAATACTACAATGAGATTGATTCCAAGGTTTTCCTTCTAATTCATCTGGAAAATTATCTTGCATGGGAGAATGTTCAACTTGTTGATTCAAGCCTAAATTGTAAATATCTTGAACAACAAAACTTACGATATAAAAATCGGATGGATTTTTGAATTCGCCAGGTTTAGAAGGTCTATATTCTCGTCCAATTCTTGCTCTACTCTCTTCTGGGGTAGAATATTTGTTCCAATCAGAAGATAAATCTGGACCAGTTTCAGGTGTGTTTTTAAATGCTCCAGGATTAGGAAGTCCTACTTGAAGACCCTTTTTTCGAATTTTATCTTTATGAACTCTAACGTATAGAACTGCTTCATTTGGCACTTCTTCAATTTGAAATGGAGTGGTTATCATTTTATAAAATTAGTGAGCCAATAAGCGAAAAATTCTTGTACTTCATTCAAATCTTCAACAACACCTTTAAATTTATTTTTACCTCCATAAGTATCACCGTAATAATGAGCTTGTGAGGAGGTTACATTATTTCTAACATTTAATAATAAACGAGCCTTCGGACTATTCCACATAATATCAATTGAACCATCCGCAATGGCATCAATTGAAGGGGCTAACAATACAATACCTTTATTTTCCCAAATCCATCTGCTATACATTGAAAGAACCTTTGTAGCTCTTTCCCAAACAAATTGTGGAACAGCCAAAGCACCCTCCGAATCCCAATCCTCTTGTAAATCTAATAACTTTTTAGAATCCTTGATAGCAAAAGCCATTTCAGAAAGCTCATTCGGTAGTTTTGACACTGACTTTTCAATCGGTAATCTACCTTGCTTTCTCGAAATGGAAGGTTTGATTTTTGAACCATAACCTTTGGATTCTTTAATGTGTACCATGATTGTATTAATTGATTCTTTATACGCCAAATATACAGATTTTTTCTATCAATTTTAGGATTTTACGTTCAATCAGTCGCTCGCATCTTGCCCGTAACGGATGTTAAAGTGACTTTTACAGGCTTCCAGCCTAACGCAGTCCAGATGACTGAAAATAGTCGTCACTCTAATATCCGTTACGGGCAAGATGCGAGTTATTGAATGAGAATTAGTAAGAAGTTAATACCTTCATTTTTTCTTTTGTCAAATATTTA
>JANPIG010000187.1:0-3118 GCA_031424875.1 Cytophagales bacterium | reverse complement strand
ACCGTTTCTTTGATTTGGTACGTTGGGGAATCGCTGAGAAATACCTAAATAAATATGTTCAAGAAGAATCAAAAGATGGTAAAGATATGGCTGGAAGAACCTACAATAAAAGAGGTTATTTAGTTGGTAAAACTTTTACTTCAAAAAACAACTATTTCCCATTGCCAAACGATGAAATTTTGAATAGTCAGAAAGATGGACAAGTTACCTTGAAACAAAATCCAGGGTATTGATTTACAGACAGACTAAATAGAAAAGCCTATTTTGCAATTCGCAGAATAGGCTTTTTTGTGATTAAACCTTAGCGTACATTTCTTGTTTTCTTCCAAAATTTGACATTAAAAACACTTATCTTTGTTAGAGACGAATTCTAAAAATGGAAAATCAACAAAACTTCAATATTGCTCCAGCCCCTTGGAATCTTACAGGCAATGCCTATATCATGGTATATAAATTCTCAAAAGATTTTGTAGAAAAATATGGCTTCTTAGCTGATTATCAGCGAGATAGGTTTTTAGGATATCTTGGAACGGTAATGTTGGTAGATTATAAAACCTCGGCTGTTGGTCCGTATAAAGAGTTATTATTTATTCCTGGCATGTTTACTTTTGATTGGAAAAAAGTATTTTCTATTTCCAAAATTTACGTTTCAAATCATGATAGTGTGCATAATGGTATTGAAAATTGGGGAATCCAGAAGGAGTTTGCTGATTTTGATTGGCAAATAAATCCTGATGGTACAGAAGATGTTTCCGTGAAAATTGAGGGTAGAGAGTTTTTCAAGGCAAATTTCAAAAAAGGAATCTTTTCTTTCCCGCTCACAACGGCTTTCTTTCCATTAAATATCGTTCAGAAATTACGAAAAGACCTCATTATTACCAATCCTACTGCCAAAGGGAAAGCAACCTTGTCAACCTTGAAATCAGTAAAAGTTGATGATAACTTCTTTCCAGATTTATCCAAAGCAACACCACTGTTGACAATGAAAGTTAAGGATTTTGAAATGACATTTAATGTGCCAATTATAAAAGAAAGTTATTTTGTAAACACATAGATAAGATAGGAAGGATAGTTATTATAAGATTAATAAAATAAAATTACGTGAATATTCAACATAAAAATATAATCCTTACGGGAGCAGCATCAGGTATTGGCAAGGCTTTATTGATGCAATTACTTGGATTTGAAGGTATTAAAGTATTGGCAGTTGATGTAAATGAGATTGATAGTATTTCTGATAAAGTTATTCCCTATATCTGTGATGTTTCCAAACAAACTGAGATAGACCGTCTTTTTGCGTTTGCCTCATCTATATTTTCTACAATTGATATTTTCATAGCCAATGCAGGTTTTGCTTATTACGAAGAGATTTCTACACCTGATTGGCAACGAATTGAAAAGATTTTTCAAGTAAATGTATTTTCTCCCATCTATTCTTTTCAGAAAATGAAGGCATTAAATATTAATCGTGAATATTTTGTAATGATGACCGCTTCAGCAATGGCGAAAGTAGCCATACCGGGCTACGCACTTTACGGAGCCACCAAAGCTGCCCTTGATAGATTTGAGGATGCCTATCATTTTGAAAATCAAGACCTTGGACATCTTTCTTTGATTTATCCTATTGCTACAAAATCCAATTTCTTCAAACGTTCTACTGATTTCTCTCGTCATGATGTTCCCATTCCTTTTCCTTCACACACACCCGAAGAAGTAGCCAAGGCTATGATTGCAGGGATACAAAACAATAAAATTCGTATTTTCCCCTCCAAACTATTCCAATTTGGCAGATTATTTCAAAGATTATTTGAAATCTTAGCTTATCCTTACCAATATTTTTATGCTCAAAAACTAAAAAAGTGGAAAAATCAATAAATTTTTTCAACAAAATATTACTTAATCATTAAGGGTGATAGTAAGATTTTTGTGATAGGCGTAAAATTATCAGGCAACTGTATTCTTGGAAAAATTACAACAAAAAAACTTCCAAAAGGTCTGTGACTTTTAATTTATACCTCCGTTACAATACCAGATACAGAATAATACATCACAATTATGGATGAGGAAAAGACCTCTGAAATAGCTGAAAGAATTGAATAGAAATGAATTTGGCGGAAGGATTTTCTATTCAACTCTACAATAATCAAGTTTCAAAAGGAAATGAATTTGGCGGAAGGATTTTCTAATTGATTCACAAGAAATCCGGTGATTTGAATAGAGTGGCGGCTCAGTAATTTTCATCGTGATTAGCCTAAGATTATTAAATGATTAGCTATCGGGTAATTCCGGCTCATAAAAAAGCACCCCCTTTGTCAGAAGACTTGGGGGTTTTGCTTTTGTTTGGCATGAAACTTGACAAATGTTAAATTCAAATTTTTAAGTTGATTGAAATAATTTTTATTTTTTTTATTAATTTTCATAACTCAAACTTCGTTCCTTAACCTCCACATTATTAGCAGTTTCTATAATCTTATTGCAAATTTTACATTCTGAAAGGCTTTTTGGCATAATCTTTGTCCTTCATTAATTACTCAACAAACGTCCCGCCAGATGTTAGGATTGAGAAAATATTGCTCCTGTCTAAGCGGCTTTTGCATACATTTTCCTCTTTTTTTTATCCTGATAAATTTCTTGGCAACGCTCTGTTGATTTAGAGTGCTTTTTCCATTAACAAAAAATGGCTTTATAGCTATATTTTGATATATGAAAATCATATTGATTAGGTTCAAAATATAACTATTTAACCTAATATCTATTATGTCATTTGATTATATGATACCGCCATTTCATACAATCTGAGTTTAGGTATAGCCCGCCAGCTATATCGTATTGGTAACTAAGCCGCCACTTAGTTGCCTTATTTATCCTTATTTTTTAAACAATTTTCCGCCGAGTAAAATGAGACAAGACTCCAACTTTTCATTGCCCAATTAAAGGACATAAAGGCTGGAGTGTTGTCTTTTTGTATTTGCATAAATGACATTATCTAATATTCCTAAAATATAAAAGACATTCAAGCCCATGGTTTGCAGGGAAGTTTTTCCCGAAAGATAACTACTTAGGCGGATTGCGTAAAGGCTCGGAGCTATGCACCGAGTCTTTATTTTTTACCCTCCTC
>JANPIG010000186.1:0-1453 GCA_031424875.1 Cytophagales bacterium | reverse complement strand
TATGAAAAATATGATTATAATTATTTGTTAATCAGTAATTTAACTATTACTTATTCACTATTCATTGTTAATTAATATAAGCGGTTTCCGTTTTTGTTTTATTAAAATCTGTACGGCTTCTCGAACATCACAATGATACTTTTTTCGGATTTCGCTCAACTCAAATTGCTCCGTTTTATTGGTGGTGTAAAGCCAATATTTCTCTGGACAAACTTCCAAACCGTACACCGCACAAAAAATGCTACTGAAACTGACAAAGAATTCTTTGTAAACTCGACCTTTGGCATTGTCCATATTAATTGATTTTACCAAGGAAATTTCCGAAGGACTAAGCCCCAACATTTCCTGCACAAAGCCCATTTGGGATTCATAATTCTTCTGGTCGAGGAGAATTTTAATAGCTGAATTACTCAAAATAGTATCTTTCACCACGGGATTGTCCACCAAATCATTCAACTCCTGCGTAACTGTAATAATGCTTCCATTATGTTTCCTAAGCGTTTTATAACACCATTTCAAAAATCCTTGCATTACGGGAGTCATCAATGCTTTCCACGCTTCTTCAATGATTAAAAACTTAAATTTTTGTGGTTCGAGATACAGTTGCCGCACAAATTGCGACATAATCATAATGGTTGTTACCGAGAAGAGAATTTGCTCATCTTTGATATTATCCAATTCAAAAACGATGAATTTTTGTTGGTATAAATTGCCGTACATTTTGCTGTTCAGCAAATAGCCATATTCTCCACCCGTTTTGAAGGGCGTTAGCGTTAAAAGGAAATTTAGGAGGTCAAAATCTTGCTCACGAATGTCCTTCGCTTTAATATATTCTACCGAAAAAATGGTTTCTACATATTCATAAAAAGCATCAAAACTGAGAGCATATTCTTTTCTTGATTGATGCAACTTTTCGGAATAAGCGTAAAATTCCTTTAACATCGCTGATAAAATTACATCCTCCGTGCGAGTAGTAGGTTTATCCGTTTCTTTACGCCAAATGGAACATAAGATGGTCAATAGCGTGTTCTTAATGGAATTTTCTTCATCATCTTGAAACTCCGTAAAATCATTGAGAAAGAAAGGATTAAACCCAAAATTTGAACCCTTTTCGTAAGTGATATATGCCCCTTTTTCAAACGCACAGTTATTACGGTACGAATGACCCACATCAACAACCGTTACATAATTGCCTTGTGCATAGAGTTGATTTACCATATCATTGGTAAAAAATGATTTCCCCGACCCTGAAGGACCAATTACGAAGCCGTTCCGATTGGCAATCAATCCCTTGGTCATGGGTTCAACAAACATATCCAAAAGCAAAGGTTTTCCAGTCCTGTCCGTTACCCGCATTCCTATTGGTTGCGTACTTTCTGTATAAATCCCCTCAAAATTCAAAAAGCATGAAAGCGTATCGGCATAATTCAGTATGAAACAATCATCAGGAATA
>JANPIG010000185.1:0-1713 GCA_031424875.1 Cytophagales bacterium | reverse complement strand
ATGCTTTAAATTTGCCCCCAGAAAAATCCTTATTCATGAAAATCAGAAGTGTTGCTTATATCATATTATTAATTGTTTGTTGTCAAATTTTGAGCGGATGCTTATGGGCAAGGCGTTGTCCAGAACACTCGTGTAGTGTTTCTACTGAACATCGCCATGAAGGTGGAGTATATCGCCCGAGAGCTGCTTTTTCGTGGGTGTCATCCAGAAAACATTGGCCTTGGCAAGCTTTTGGCAATGGGAAAAAGAAGAAATATGACGGCAAAAAAGATAAGAAAACTGGCAAAACCAAATTTAAATACACTTTGCCAGGGGAAAAACTATGATTTTGAGGAGGTATTAGGGAAGGAGACGGGAGGAAGGGTGTATCGACAACAATTCAGTAATTCAATAATTCAAAATTAGTATATGTCTAACAACGATATTTTTAAAAAACTCAGAGTAGCACTCAGTCTTCGGAATGATGATATTATTGAAATTATGGCTTTGGTAGGCTTCAAAGCCACAAAAGCTGAAATCGGTGATATTTTCAGAGCCGAAGATCACCCCAATTTCAAAAAATGCGGAGACCAATTTTTGCGTAATTTTTTGAATGGATTGGTGATTCACATGAGAGGACCGAGGGAGGAGAAAGAGGTTAATTAATAATTTAAAAACTTCACGAAAGTTCTTTCTACTTTCGTGAAGTTTCTGCTCAAATTTAAACTTCCCGAAAGTAAAAAGAACTTTCGGGAAGTGGTATCCCCGAATATCGACGAACGAATATCGCACATCGAAACCCTACCGAATATACCGCTCAAAAAATTCATAAATCCGCAACATTCTATCAATTCTTTGGCGGACATTTCCTGTGCGTGAAAGCTCGTGCGTTGCTCCTGGAATACGGACATATTCCACTTCTTTACCCAAGATTTTCAAGGATTTATACATCATTTCTGACTGGATGGGTCCAGTCCGTAAATCGTTATCTCCATGTTTTATCAATAACGGCGTTCTGATTTTATCTACGTAAGAATAAGGCGATTCACGGTCTAAAATCTCCTTTGATTTGGCATCCCAAGGCAAGCCAAAATAGTTGGGGGTTAGTCGCCAAGCGTTGCCTTCACCCATGAAAGTGGTCAGTTCATACACGCCTCTTTGGGCAAAAGCTGCCTTAAAACGGTGGTCGTGTCCCACAATCCAAGCCGTTAAATACCCCGCATACGAACCACCCGTAATCACCTGACGAGCAGTGTCCACCCATGCTTCTTTAGCGGCATCAGTGGCGGCAGCTAATACGTCTTCGGCAGGACCAGTTCCCCAATCTTGATAATTGGCAAACTGAAAATCTTTTCCATAACCTCCTGAACCTCTGGGGTTTGCATATACAATACCATATCCCTGAGAACACATATACTGAAATTCATGCCACATTGAAGATTCGCCAGGTCCCCACATAGCAGTGGGTCCGCCGTGCATATTCAACAATAAAGGATATTTTTTCCCCGTTTCAAAATTGGCAGGTTTCATAATCTAATATTCTACCGTTAGCCCTTTTGAATTCTTATATAAACGTTTCTCAGGAAAAGATAAGGCTTTGTTTTTCAAGAAGATATCATTATGAGAAGTTAATTTTATTGGATTCTTCATCATTAAATCAGCCGAGTATAATTCAGAAGGATTTTTTACTTCGGTTTTGGCATAAACTATGCGGTTTTGAGCAATATCAAAACT
>JANPIG010000184.1:0-6458 GCA_031424875.1 Cytophagales bacterium | reverse complement strand
AAACAAAATCCATGACATAGGAAGTAGCATTGAAACGGCGAGGATTGGCAAATAATGGATAAAACTCATTTAATCGCTGACGGTCGAATTGGAGTTCAAAAATACTTTCGTTTGAATTTCCTTGTACAAAAACGGTATTGAATAAACGACTGCCTTCAATCAAACCGAACTTGGCACTTTTAATTACTTTATCGCAAGCCGTCAGAGCATCGCTGTATTTTTCCATCCACAGATATACGTCCGCTTGTATAGCATTAACGGTGTATCGAGTAATTCTTCCTTTATCAGAAGCGATATTGCCATAAGTAAGGGGAGCATTGGATTCGGCTTCGTTCAAATCCTTTACAATCTGTTCCAAAACCTCCGCTTGCGTACTTTTGGCTATTTGCTGAATCTCTTCATCTGTGCTGGTTGATTTCAACTAAAGGCACATCACCAAAAGTACGAGCCAAATAAAAATACATTAAGGCTCTGATGGTTTTTGCCTCTGCTACATAACTATTGAGAGATTCTTGCGTAAAAGTTTTATCATTTTGTAAAACCGCAGGAGCAAAATCAATAACGGTATTGCAATAATTGATAATTTGATAGACTGTTCGCCAGTTGGTAATCCCATTACTCGCCAACACGTTTACATTCATGATGTCGAGTTCTTCGGCACGAGTTGAAAAGGTAGAAGTAAGCATGTCTGCACGAAGTTCGCCCCACAGAAATAGATTAATAATTAGACTATTCCCTCCTGCTGAACTTGCAGAGGTAATACTCGTCGAACTCGGACTAAGCATAGAGGCATATACGCCAGACATAGCAGCTTGGACTTGCTCTTTGGTTTTCCAAAATTTATCTTTTGTAATACCATCCTGTGGCTGTAAGTCGAGCCATTTGTTGCACGAGGTTGGTATGAATAACAACAGCAAACAGACCGAACTATGGAGTATTTTTTTGAACATTTTTTTAATATTTGGCTTTGAGTTTGAATTCGCAATTCGCTGAAAGTCAGCAGGTATTAAATTCATCATTTATAATTCATTATTCCATTATCAAATCTAAAACGAAGATGTTAAACCGATAGTAATAGTTTTTGAGGGCGGTGTCATCGAATAATCTACTGCCACTCTGAAAGGATCTCCACCTCTGAGCGATACTTCGGGGTCTTGCCCTTGATAATTGGTCCAAGTATATAAATTCTCAGCGGTGATATAGCCACTTAGGTTTTTCATTTTCAGTAAATCATTTACTTTTTTATTGAAAGTATAACGCATCGTAATGGTTCTGAAACGGACAAAAGAAGCATCTTCCACATAGCGACTCGACCCTAACCAGTTATAACCTGTACCGTATAATGCCCTCGGTACTTTGGTTATATCTCCTTCTTTCCGCCATCTTGATAATACCTCCGTGCTTTGGTTATCGTATCCATACATGGCAGTGGTGGACATACGAGTACCATTTACCACATCATAGTCTGAGCGGAAGTTGAAGAATGCCGTAATTTTCAAGCGTTGTTTGTATGTCAGCGTTCCTCCAAAACCACCCGTAAGGGCGGGATTACTATTTCCCAAATACACAATATCCATATAATTGATGTTACCATCATGGTTAATATCTTCATACATGGCATCGCCAGGCTGAAAAATATAGTCGGTAGCTGGATAATTAAATCTCATATATACGCCTTGACCGTCGGGAGTGATGATGGGTTCTCCATTTTTTCCTTTAGCAATAGTAGAGGTTTTATCTTTATAGACACCAGCATATTTAAAGCCATAGAAAGAACCAAATGGGTTATTTTCTTGCATATAGGTTTTGTACTCGCCATTGGTGGTAATGTTGCCTCGGGTACGTGGATATAAATCTGAGATTTCACGAATGACATTGATATTTCTGGAAATGTTCATGTTCAAATCTAATTGCCACAGTTTTGTTTTGAGGGGGGTAAATCCTAAATTTACTTCCCAACCTAAGTTATCCATCGTTCCCACATTCATATTGACATTGTTAAAACCTGTAAATGAAGAAATTTGAAGACCGTTGAAAAACAAATTGTCCGTTCTATTTGAATAAAACTCGGCATCAAGTGTAAATTTCCTTTTAAACATCGAAAGATTGATACCTAAATTCTTTCCCGTAATAGTCTCCCAACGTAAGTTTTTTAGTTCCATCGTGGCTGGCACTACGCCCGACTGTCCTAAATACGACCATCCAAGTGTAGTATAATTACTAAAGAATGTATAATCATATTTCGGAGCATTTCCACTTTGCCCATAACTGGCTCTGAAAGCCAAAACATCCACAAAATCTTCAAAGCGTTGCATAAATTTTTCATCCGAAATATTCCATTTCGCTGAAATAGAAGGGAATAAACCATAACGATACGCAGGACCAAATCTCGAATTACCGTCTCCTCTGAGACCCACATCAATAATGTATTTCTCTTTGAAACCATAATGAATATTCCAAAGCAAACCCACTGCACGAGTTTGATTGATGGAAGAAGACAGAACTGATGAAGTCTGACGTGCCACGCTGGTAATGTCCTGTAATAAATCAGAAGCGGTATTGGGTACAGAAGCCTGTTGCGAGATACTTTTAATGTCGGACGTATTGAGTACCCACAAACTGGTAAGGTCATGGTTTTTATTTTTAAGTTTTGGCGTATAAAGCATAGCTGTTTTGGTGGTTATTCCAAAGACATCCACATCACCATCGTAGGCTAAATTTACGTTTGAACTCGTCCACGTTTGTCCAGTAGCAATTTGAGGAAGGAAAGATTGACTTTTTGTATTATTAATATCAAATTGTACGTCAAATGATGCCATCCAAACGCCTGGTTTCAAATCATACTGTAACTGAAAGTGCGGAATAATCCTTTCTGAAACGATATTATTCTTAGCACTCAATGCCATCGCAACGGGATTGTAGGTAGTAGCAAAACCTCCTTGAATGTTACGAAACGGTGAAAAATAATTGGGCGTGACAACCCCTAACTCATTGTACTCAAAAACGCTCATGTTAGGCATTTTTTTATAGGCAATATTCCGTATTTGGTCGGCTGTGCTACTTCCGTTTACATAATTTCGGGCGTTGTCTGAATGGGTAAAAGAAAGGTCAGTTTTGAAACGAATACGATTAGATACATTATAATCAAGGTTGATACGTGAATTTAGACGATCCAAGCCTGTTCCAATAGTTGTTCCTTTCTGATTAAAATACCCAAAAGAGGCAAAATATTTTGTTTTCTCGCCACCACCCGTGATAGACATATTGTGGTCTTGGGCATAGCCCAACTGCGTGATTTCCTTAATCCAATCGGTATTGTTGCTATAATTACTTGACCAATAAGGGTCGTTGGGGTCGTATTGAAATTCTTTTACTAATTGTGTATTCAAGGGTACTCCATTCTTATTCATAAACTCTTCTGGAATGAGCATCGAATATTGGTCTCCTGACAGCATGGGAATAGCGGAGGACTGTCGAGACATGGAGCCTTTGAAGGTATAGGTAATAAGTGGTTTACCGATTGTACCACGTTTGGTATTGATAACCACCACGCCATTAGCAGCTCTTGACCCCCACATGGCAGTAGCAGCAGCATCTTTGAGAATGGTAATATTTTTAATATCAGTAGGAGCAAGATTTAACAACGAAGCATAGCCCAATTCATCGGCAGTACCAAAGTTGAAATCTGAGGGAATGGCAGTTTCATAAGGCATTCCGTCCACCACTACCATGGGGTCCACTGCCGAGTTGATAGAAGAAGTACCTCTAATTCTGATTTGCATACCCGAGCCTGGGTCTCCAGAACTGGCGGTAATATCAACCCCAGCCAAACGTCCCTGCAACATTTGGTCAACGGATGCCCCCTGCATTTCTTCAATGGCTTTTGCGTCAATCTTAGAAACCGCCATGGTGTTACTTTTTTCAGAATGAGAAAGTAATCCATTGTCTGTCCTTTGGGCAATTACTAATACTTCTTCTATTTCACTATCGGAAGATTCGAGTAAAATGGTAATCGTTTTTTTATCTACTTGTAATTTTTGAGTTTTGTACCCAATACTTGAAAAAGAAAGTAAATGAGTCGGAACATTCATTCTAATAACAAAATTTCCGTCAATATCAGTAGTAGCTCCTTTCACGATACGGCTATCCTTATCAAGCTCGGCTACCGTAGCTCCAATAACGGGGCTATTGTCCTTAGCGTCCACAACCCGTCCTCTCAGAATATTAGCCGCTATAGGAGTCTGAGCATTTAGATAAATGCTTGGTATCAAAAGTCCTACAATAATTAATAATAATTTAGTAAATATTTTCATTCGCCTATATTTTTAATGGTGATTCAATATTAAAATGTCAAGTATTTTTAAGGTTGGAAATAATTATCAATCAAGTGAATCACAGTACGGTTTGATAGATTATTACTTTTAGGTACATTCACTTGTGATTTCCTACTATTTCTATCCGTTATTTGCATAGCTCCCACCGAATTAATCACCGTAACTCTGATGCCATCGCCCGTATTGTCTTTCAATAAGGTTTCCATAGCACCCGATTCTTTACCATCTGGAATGACCGATTTTTTATTCAAAATATGATAAGAAATAAAGTTTAAAACCTTTAGTTTTTCATCGTTTGTAGTTGGGTTAAAATTGGGCGTTTTCACCGTTCCCGTACCCGTGCTTGGCAAAACGCCAGCATTAACTGCCGCTTGAATGGCAGCATTATCAGGTACAAATACCGTATAAAAAGACCCCGAAGCCGTTCCATTAATTTCACCAGTGGTAGCGTTGTAGGCATTGGCTGAGTTTTTCAGAAATTGCCAGAAATAGTTGAAAGGCGAAGTGGTGGCTGTTCCCAAAAGTTCGATGTGTTTACCAATATTAAAACTGGTAAAGTTCAACAACCCACTGGTATAATATACCTTTCCGTTAGTAGCCGTTTTTGAGCCTACAATAGATAGTGTTTTAGACACATCGCTTAGCCCCGCCGAATAGACTTTATTCTGCCCAAAACGGATATATTCACCATTAGAAGCATCAATAATTCCTTCTTTGTTGAGGTCGTCCAGCTCATTGTTGGGGGTAGAAATAATACTGGTAGCTACTATACGCAATAGATTGTTTTTGTTGGCATCACCCACGGTACGAGCTGCCCCTGGTGCGGTATAGCCCCATTCATTTTTAGCTCCATCATAGTCATAACCTGCCGTCTTGAAATCGTCATCACTCATCATGAAAATGGTATATTTGAACTTTGGATTAAGTATGGTAGGTCTTAAATCTAAATTCAATAAACGAGTCATAATAGAATATTTAGGGTCGAGATAGGCTTTGGCATATACCGTACTGAAAACATTGGTCTCCTGTACTTTATTAGTCCCATAGAAAAAACCATTACTCAATACTTTCTTATCTACCACATTAGCAACAGGGTCAAAACGAGCTTCTTCGGCGAAGCCATTAAAAGACGTTTTAAACTTGCTTGGCCACACCGCAGAAGACCATAAGTGTGCATTTAGTAAATCAGCAATAATAGTTGAAGGTACTACATCCAAAGAAGCGTAATTTTCGAGAATTACGTTTTTGAGAAATGGCGTAAGTGTTTCATTAGTAGGCACAAAAATAGTCCAAGACTCTTGCTGACCGTCATTGTCAGAAAATTTGGCAAAGTTTTCGTTATTAGGCCAAAAAGTAAGAGCTTGTTTTGAATATGATTTTATATATACTTGGTCACCTTTCCCTGTTAAAATCTGATACTTTTTGGTAGCATCGGCATTTGGAATAAAACTAACGGCATATTTTTCTAAAATCTTTCTAAACTCGCTGTATTGTGGCTTGGTGCGCAAATATTCTTCAATGGAAGGTTGGGCAGTAAATACATTATCAATCTCATGAATCATTCCATTTTCAGCCACAATGTCCTTCTCTACTACTTTGGCATCCATTACATTGAACCCCGTAAACTGAACATCAGGGAAAAAGTAGGTATAGTCCGTAGCAGACAGCCCCTTATCGGCAAAATAGCTATCCGTGAAATAACTCACATATTTATTGTTGTTGTCGGCACTCACATAGGCAGTAGAGTTTCGGTTGGAAGCTACGGCTTTTAGGCTTGTTCCTTCAAAAGTTTGGTCACTATAAAATCCTGTATAATAGGCAGTTCTTCTTCTGAAAGCCTTAGAAGGTACCCAGCCTGCATTAGACTGATAGTCGTCTAACCTATCTTTTTCAAAGGCATTATATACCAATAAATATTGAACCAACTCACGAGCTTTGGTAGAATCCAAACTCTCAAGGGTTTGTCCATTCTTCTGAAAATACTTAGTAAAAGCATCATCATTTGGAGCAAACATCGTCCAATAGCCCGCACTACTTAAAGTCCGTTGATAGCCACTTTTATCAATTACTTGTAAAAGTGTATTGAATTTTTTTCTGTTTTGTAATTGCTGATAAATAGGAGGC
>JANPIG010000183.1:0-10990 GCA_031424875.1 Cytophagales bacterium | reverse complement strand
TTTACAACTATTTTTAATCTTCAATGTTCCTTATCTTAATATTAATCAATGTATAACTAATTATCACCCCCCACGAAGCTTGCCCATAGCACCACACCGCCGCGGCCGGCCCCTCACTATTTGATTATCAATATATTATAATTATTTTAGAGATGGATATTATATTCAACTACTTTTTCACTATTTTCACCCCATGAACAAAAACCTACAAAACCTTTACCAAATTGCCCAAAAGCCCAGTCGTCATATTATTGGTTTGATGTCGGGGACTTCGATGGATGGGCTGGATGTGGCTCTTTGCGAACTTTCGGGTTCGGGCGAGGAGACGGAAGTGAAGCTGTTGAACTTTGATACCGTCGATTATTCCGAAGACATCAAGATTGAGATCAGAAAGGTTTTTGCGAAGCAAACTATTGATTTTCAGCATCTTGCCTTATTGAATGAATGGATTGGAACGCTCCACGCCGAGATGATTTTGGATTGTTTGAAGCGTTGGAAAATCAAGCCCGACGAGGTTGATTTAGTAGCCTCACACGGACAGACAGTTATGCACGCCCCAAAAATTTTGCACCAGCAAGAAAAATTCTCGAATGCCACTTTACAGATCGGAGACGGCGACCATATTGCCGTGAAAACGGGCATCATCACCATTTCAGATTTCCGACAAAAGCACGTAGCCGCAGGGGGCGAAGGAGCTCCATTGGCAGTATATGGCGATTATTTTATCTTCGGGAAAAAGGGTGAAAACCGCATTATGCTCAACATGGGCGGCATTGCCAATTTTACCTATTTACCCGCAACTATGAATCCAGAGGAGGTTTTTGTTACGGATACAGGCACGGGCAACACACTGATTGATGCGTTTACGAGGTTGTATTTTCCAGAAAAATCTTACGATAAAGATGCCGAAATTGCCCGAAAGGGAATGGTCAATCAAGCACTTTTACAGGCTTTGAAAGCAGATGATTTCTTTACTGCTCCCTTCCCAAAAACCACTGGTCCAGAATTATTCAGTATTCAATATGTGCAGAGTGCCCAAAAAGCGAGTGATACCGAAAACATTTCCGTAAATGACCTCTTGGCAACGCTGACTCGTTTCAGTGCCGAGACCATAGCGGAGGCAATTAATTTTACGATTTCAAAAACAAATTATCGGGTTCAGGAATTTAATATTTATCTTTCGGGCGGAGGAATGCACAATCCTTTATTGGTAGAAAATTTGAAAGAATTACTACATTGTAATTTCTTAAAAACCAATGATTTAGGCATTTCTGGCGATGCCAAAGAAGCTGTACTTTTTGCTATTTTAGCCAATGAAACGGTCGCAGGTGGGCGTTCAGATTTTGGTTCAAGAAAAGGAATTCCTTCGGTTTCGATGGGGAAGATTTCTTTTCCTTCTTGATATTTATTTAGACCACAGATTTGACAGATTCGACGGATTTACGCAGATTTAGTATTTAAAATAATCAGTGTAAATCTGTCTAATCAGTACAATCAGTAGTCTAATATTTTCCACAATACTACTTAATGCAACCTTTTTATTTGAATCAGCATCTTATCTTTATATCGTTCACAATTAAACAAAAAAGACCATGAAAACCTTAGCTAAATCTTTAACTATTTTATTTTTAAGTACCTGTTTATCAAATCTTTACGCTCAAAAAACCGAAGAAATCCGTAATGTTTCGGGCTTCAAAGTCATCCAATCTTCCAATGGAATCAATATCTTTTTGAAACAAGGCAATGTGGAATCCGTAAAAGTAGTAACGGATAAAGACAAAATGTCGAAAATCAAGACGGAGAAAGATGGGGACATTTTGAAAATTTATGCGGGGGATAAAAAAGGTTGGTTCAATTTTGATTTTAATTGGAATAACGACAAAGCCGTCAATGTTTATATCACCGTCAAAGAATTGACAGGGCTATCGGCAACGGGTGGATCGGATGTTTTTTCAGAAGGAAAATTGGACTTAATCAAACTGGACTTAAAAGCAACGGGAGGCTCAGATATTAAATTGGATTTGGATGCTGACGAGTTGATTTGTGCCACAACAGGCGGTTCAGACATAATTTTATCTGGTACGGCCACCGTTTTCAAAGCCACTTCCACAGGCGGTAGTGACCTGAAGGCCAGCAATTTACGTACAAATTTTTGTAGCGTTTCTTCTACGGGCGGTTCAGATGCCTATGTGTGGGCAGAAAAAGAAATTAGCATTTCAGCCACGGGCGGTAGCGATGTTTATCACAAAGGCAATGCCCGAGTGGTGAGTTCAAGTGCCACAGGCGGGTCAGATATTCATCGGAAATAAAACCGTAACAATCCCTTAACATGCTGTAAATCATTAGTTTATAATAATTGCCTAAATTGTTGAATCCTTACACGATTGAAACACACAGGCAAGTATGAAAACGAATAAACAATACAAAACCGTCATTATTTCAGACGTACACTTAGGCACGGAAGGGTCGAAAGCGAAAGAAGTTACTGCATTTTTGAAATCAATTTCTTGTGAAAAACTCATTCTTAATGGTGATATTATTGATGGATGGCAACTGAAAAAAGGGGGTACTTGGAAGAAAAAACATACCGCTTTTTTCAGAACAATCTTAAAAATGATTGAAACTGAACACACAAAAGTGGTGTATTTGCGGGGTAACCACGATGATTTTTTAGACCAAATTATACCTTTTTCTTTGGGCAAATCTTTCAGTATTCAGCGAGATATTATTATTAATTCGGGCAAAAAACAATTCCTCATTACACACGGGGATATTTTTGATTCTATTACTTCTCGCTTCAAATGGCTTGCTTATTTAGGAGACATTGGCTACACTTTCCTGCTGACTATCAACAAGTTATACAATCAATATCGTGATTGGCGAGGTTTTCCGTATTATTCTATCTCTCAGAAAATTAAGCAAAAAGTGAAAGGTGCGGTTAATTATATCTCTGATTTTGAGGAAAAATTAGCGGAACTTGCCAAAGCTAATCATTGCGATGGCATCATTTGCGGACACATCCACAAACCCGACATTCGCCAAATTGAAGGCATAACGTACATGAATTCAGGCGATTGGGTAGAATCAATGACAGCACTCGTAGAAGATTATGCAGGAAATTGGGAATTATTTTATTACGTAAATGAATATAGTTTTGAATTGACGGACAATGATTTTGAAGAAATGGAAGATGCTCAAATGATGGCTTCAACAAGGGGCTTTGCCATGAGTATTATTTCGTAAGAATTATTTAAAAAATAGAAATTGGGGTTAAAATAGTGGAAAATGTTCCAGCTATTTTAACCCCAATTTATTTTAATTATTATCCTAAAAAGAATACCTCAATCCCAACTGAATTCTCCAAGGCGTTCCACCTGCGGTTGAGAGTTTTCTGCCCGCACCTGTCTCTACATTATAGGTATAATTTTTACTGGCTTGATCAAATCCTACCATCGAAACCAAATTTACATTTCCATGATTATAACTGATGCCTTGCTCTTTGTCCAACAAATTCATGAAGTTGAAACAGTCTGCCGAAAGAGCAATGTTATGTTTGTTCAAAAATTTAAAATCTTTGGTCAATCTTAGATCGATCGTATAGTAAAATGGATTCATCCCACCATTTCTTTCAGCAACTTTTCCAATATTATCACGCATGTATTTTTTAACACTTTCGGTTACGTCTGCATTATCCAATAAGCCCTGAATTCCCTTTCTGATTGGTTCAGGCACTTTGGCATCAGTAGGGTCAAAAACGTAGGCTAAGTCGTTGGTTAACACAAAATCACCGTTGATACTTTTGTTTCCACCCACTAAAAATGAGTAACGAGTACCGCCAACGCCATTGAAAATTGCTCCTAATTGAAAGCCTTTTATAGTTGGAGTTGCTGCTGAAATCACTAATTTATCCGAAAATTGATCATCTGAATAAGAAACTGTTTGGTCTCTGGGGTCATCAACTATGGGGCGGAAAGTTGAGGTATTTGCTACGCAACAATTGAATGAGCTATTATCTTTTGTTTCGTTTTTGGTGTAGGCAATGGTGAAATATCCATCTTTACCAAGTTTCATGCTGGCATCAATTACTATTGCCATTTGGTCTAATTTACCCGTAGATTCCAACTCTAAAACACGCCCCAATTCCGTTGATTTTCTGCCTTTTGTCCAGTCTGTTGAACCGTTGGCAGGAATAGTATTGGCAGGAACATACACACCACGATTGGCTTCATTGCTGAGGGTAAAATAAGGCTGGTCAACGATATTTCTGTCGTAATAAACGTAATTATTGACGGTTTTTGACCACAAAAAATTTACACCTGCTTTAAATCTCGAACTGAAAAAACGGTTGTATGAAAAGTTAAGTTTATAGATAGAAGGCACTTGAAAATTATCACTCACGGCATTGATGGTCGAAACATAACTTGACCCTTTTGGGATGCCAGGCGTAGTGCTGGGGTCATTGCGGTAAGAAACAAAGTCGGGACTTGGCACACCCGCACCCGAAATATCAATTGAACCCACGATTGTACCACTATTTTGGATATTATTCAATTGTAGATATGAAACTGGTTGAGCCGAAAAAATTCCTCCGCCAAATTTAACAATATCTTTTTGACGACCATTTACATCCCAAGTCAATTGCAATCTGGGTTGAATATTGTTGTAATCGGCGAGCGTATTATTGGTTTTTATGAGCAATTTGCTCTCTGTCATCGGATTTGGATCTCCCTGTTTAAAGAATATTGTAGCATCATAACGCAAGCCCAACATGGCAGTTACATTCTTGACAGGTTCAAAATCTACCTGTGCAAAAAGAGCTAAATCCAACAAAGATTGTTGTACGGCAGGGTTCACCAAAGGCACTTCTCGTGCGTATCGGCTTGGTTTTTTGTCAATAAAATCTTGTAAACTCGAAAAGAAAAAGCGTCCATTCATTTCGTTCACAATCCTCGAATCTAAAAAAGTGAGCATATTATCCGTACCAAATTTGAAGTTGAGTTTGCCTCTTCTCAAATAAGTTGTGTTGGCTAATTGGAGCGTTTGGTCTTTGGCATATTCAGTGCCAAATCGCTGACCACCAAATTGTACGGTTCTGGTTTGCGTGGCATTGGGGTTTGTCTCCGTTGGAATCACTGACCTAACCGTGATGATGGCACGAGGGATATTTCCATCAGGCAAATCTGGACTTCGTACATAGTCTCGAGAAACAGTTTGATATTGAAATTTCAGTTCGTTAGTCAAATCAGGGGCTAAATCAGAACGCAAAGAAAGCAATGAGCTGTTTTCAATGGATTTAAAACCCGTCCAACTTTCCAATAAATTAATATTGGAATTATCATTTACCGAAGTTGGACTATCCCAAGTGGTAAGATTATTACGGAAAGTAAGTTTATTCTTTTCATTTATCTGCCAATCTAAACGAGCAAAAATAGCATTAGCAACGGTTTCTCTCGAAAAATCACCGTATTGAGGCGTACTTTTCATGCCATATTTTTCTCTGGCTACGCTAATCAATTGTTCCAGATTTGCTTTGGTTATACCAAAATTTTGCTCTTGCAAAGCATTGTACACAGGGGCAATCTGAAACGGAATTGTTTCATTTTGACGGTCGAGAGCCACAAAATAATGTAATTTGTCATTAATTAAAGCCCCGCCCAACGAAAATCCGTATTGCTTTTGGTCAATATTTGTGGTACGGGGAGTTCCGTTAGCATTAAACTCACTATTCAAAGGAAATAATCTATTCCCAAAAAATGTAGCTTGGCTGGCTCTTTGGTAGAAAAATGCTGAACCTTCGGTAATATTCGTACCATTTTTGGTTACTGCGTTGACCGAACCACCTCCCTGACGACCCTGTGTAACATCATAATTATTAGTCGAAACCTGAAATTCTCGAATGGCTTCCTGCGAAATCGAATAAGGTCCATTTCCGACTGTTCCTGTGGTGTACATATTACGGGCATTTACGCCGTCCATGGTTACGTTGGTTGAGGAAATCCTTTGTCCGCTAAAACTTCCATTTTTCCCCTGTAAAGGTGAAAGAGCCGTTAATGCCGTGAAATTTCTGCCTTCCATTGGTAACTGTTTCATTTGCAAAGACGATACGGCAATAGCAGCACCAGCCCGTTCAGTTTCTTTATTCACGAAAGAATTTGCCGAAACAACTACCTCCGATAATTGTGTATCTCCTTGCAATAATTTTGCATCAATCTTCAACTTATCTCCTTGATTTAGAGCATAGTTAGAGAATTTTTGGGCTTGATAACCCACGAAAGTGATGGTGATGGAATAAGGTTTTCCGAGGGGAAGTTGTTGGAGTTGATATTCGCCCGAAACATTGGTAACTGTTCCCGTTTGGAAGCCCGTGGATTCGTTTTTTACTCGGATGCTTGCTCCTGGGATGGCTTCTCCTTTTTCATCTAAAACTTTTCCCGAAATGGTGGCATCCGTACCTTGAGCGAAGGATTTATTTCCGAAAAATGCTATCAGAAATACTATAATGAGTGTGCTTAAAAAACTATTTTTTGAAGCATTGAAAGTAATTCTTTTCATAATGAAGTGTTTAATTTTAGAATTTCGCTCAAAATTAACACTCCATTTTTCTACTAAATCGGTATGAATATTAACAAATCTTTAAGGACAGATGATTTAACATTAGCGTAATTTTTGGTTAATGTTGTGTTTATATTGGGCGAATATTAAGGTTCGGCCCTACCATTAAAACACCATTATTTTCTACTTTTAAAATCACCTCTCTTCCACAAGGCATTGCCCAATTTTCGGGTTCATGTCCTACTGGAAAATTATAGCAAACTGGAAAATTATATTCTGCAACTGCTTCTTGGATTATCTCATTAGCAGTCTTGCCAAAAGGTACATCGTTATCCAAACAATCTGAAAAACTGCCTATAATTAGTCCTGCCAAATTTTGTAATTTTCCGCTACGTTTTAATTGAATCATCATGCGGTCAATATTATACAAATATTCGTTAATGTCTTCTAAAAATAAAATCTTATTATCGTAGTTAATGTCTGATTTTGAACCTATTATATGAACAAGAATCGCTAAATTCCCACCAATGAGTTGCCCCTCTCCTACCCCCAAACGATTCATTTCATTGGCTGAAATTTTATAAGAAAAGGTTTCTCCAAATAGTATTTTTCTCAGACTCTCCAAAGATTTCTCACCGCCTTCTTGCAGAAATAGTTTAGGCATGGTAGCGTGCAATGATTCAGTATTTAAGGTGTTAATATGACAATGCACCGCCGTAATATCTGAAAAACCAATGACCCATTTAGGAGCTTTTTGGAAGGTGGTAAAATCAATAATATCCAACAACCGAGAACTGCCATAACCCCCACGAGCTGAAAAAATAGCTTTGATTTCTGGATTATCCAACATCAACTGAAAATCCTTTGCCCGAACAGCATCGTTACCCGCAAATTGGTGATATTCGCTCGTGAGAGATTCGCCCAAAATGACTTTTAATCCCCAGTCATTTTCCATTAACTCAATGGCAGGTTTGAGGATTTCAAAATCTACTTTACTAGCTAAGGCCAATAGACCTACGGTATCACCTTTTCTTAGGGAATTGGGTTGTGAAATATTTTGTAATATATTGTTAGTCAAGGATTTATACTTTTAAAAAATTCTCAATAATTCGCTGTCCTTCCTTTCCACTTATTTCTGTATGAAATTGGGCGGCATAAAAATTATCTTTCTGCAACATGGCTGAAAACGGCTGAACATAATCGCAAGTAGCAACGGTATAGGGACTCATTTCTGCATAATAACTATGCACAAAATACATAAAACTGTTTTCGTTTAAACCCTGGGTCAAACCATTTTTAAAATCAAAAACATTGTTCCAGCCCACATGAGGAACTTTGTAAGTATCTGATTGAAAGCGTTTTACATTAATATCGAAAATATTCATGCAGGTCGTATCGTTTTCTTCGGAATGGCGGCACATCAACTGCATTCCTACACAAGTACCTAAAACGGGTTGTGTGAGGGTGGGAATAACTTTGTCTAAACCTTTTTCTCGTAAATAAGTCATGGCTGTACTCGCTTCGCCTACGCCTGGGAAAATCACTCTGTCGGCGGTACGGATTTCTTGTTCGTCGTCTGTCCATAGGTAGCCTGCTCCAATACGGTCTAAGGCGTACATGACAGACTGTACATTGCCAGCGTTATATTTGATAATTACGGTTTTCATAAAGTAAAATTAGTGAATAAAACGTAGTACAGTAGAGAAATTCGCTACAAATTCACCCAACTCTTTGTTTTCAAAGACTCCACCGCTGCCAAACTTGCTCGTGAAGTATTGATGATTTCTTCGATGGGAATTATGGCTTCTCCTCCATTTCTAAGTCTCTCCAAAAGCAGTCTGAATTGCTCGGAATGACCTTTATCTTGACTTCTGGACATTCCAGAAGATTTTGTCCCGTAATATTTTGATTTTTTGAAATTGTCAATAATCATCGTTTTCCATTGCGAATATACCTCAATTCTTTCTTTGGAATAAGCCTTATTCCCATTGGCAAAATAGTTGATTACCCCCGTTGAACCGTTTTTGTATCTCAATAAAATAGAAGCATTATCCGTATTATCGGCAGGATTTTGTCCCATGGCATTCATTACTACACTTTCCACCAAACTGCCTGATAGATAGGTAATTAAGTCTATCAAATGGCAGGCTTCTCCAATAATTCTGCCACCGCCCATATTCATATCTTGCGTCCAATGATTAGCTAAGATTTCCCCTGCATTCATCGTGGCAATGACGTTGATTGACGTGTTTGAATTGCCCAATTGCTTCTTGACATCTTGGGCAAATGGAGAAAACCTACGATTGAATCCGACCGTTAAAGTCTTGCCAGATTGCTGATAAACCTCAATGATTTCATCCAATTCTGCCTGATTGAGAGCTAAGGGTTTTTCCACAAAAACGTGCTTTCCTGCTCTTAATGTCTCTATACACATACGAGCGTGGGCATCGTGGCGAGTGGTGATGAGGATGGCTGACACCTCCGAATCGTTTAGAATATCGTCATTATTGGTAGTAGAAAATTGAATGTCATATTTCTTTGCCATCAACGTTCCAGAAAGCCCCGAAGCTGAGGAAAGGTATTTGATATTAGCTTTAAATTTGGATAAAATTGGCAAAACAGTAGCCTTCGTAAAATTACCCGAACCGATAATACCTAAAACGTCATTGGTAGTATTAAAAGTCTTATTTTTGAGCGAAATTTTAGTTTCAAAAACATCAATATCTTCACGATATTTTAAGATAGAGGCAATTGATTTTGAGTGACCAATATTGCCATATACTTGATTATAGCCTTGAAAGTCAAGGACTTTCGTTATTAAGGGCTTCACCTTTAAACGTCCAGAGGCAATGGCTTTCAAAACTGCCTCGAAGTTTCGTTTTGCCGTCCAACGCACAAATCCTATTGGATAATCTTGCCCATTTTGCTCATAATCAGCATCGTATCTGCCAGCTCCATACGAGCATGAAACTTGAAAAGTCAATTCTTTTTCGTAAAAATCTGCTCGTTGAATATTCAAGCCAATTACGCCCACCAACACAATTCGCCCTCGCTTGCGAGACATTCGGGCGGCTTGGGAAATGACCTCGTTTGAAGGCGTGGAAGCCGTAATAATCACCGCATCTACCCCTATATTTTGTGTAATTTCTTGAGTAATTTTTACGGAATCAATTTCCTCTGAAACTTTAAAGGCTTTTATACCTTTTGTGATAGCTAAATCTATTTTATGTTGGTCAAAATCAAACGCAATCACCTCACAGCCATTGGCTTGTAATAATTCAGCGGTGAGTTGACCTATTAATCCTAAGCCAATTACGACAACCGTTTCGCCCAAAGTTGGGTTGGCTAAACGAATACTTTGCAAAGCAATGGCTCCGACTACCGTAAAAGTTGCCTCTTCGTCCGTAACGTTTTCGGGAATATGGGCTACCAAATTTTTGGGGACACAAACCACCTCGGCATGATGCCCGTTGGAAGCCACACGGTCACCAAGTTTGAACTCTGAAACGCCTTCGCCAACCGCTACAATTTCGCCTACATTGCAGTATCCCAAAGGCAAAGGTTCGGATAATTTTCTAAAAACTGCCTCAATCGTTGGACGCAAACCATCGGTTTTAACCTTATCAAAAACTTGCTTTACTTTTTCAGGCTGCTGACGTGCCTTTTCAATAAAATTAGCCTTTCCAAACTCTACAAGCATTTTTTCAGTTCCCAACGACACCAAACTAAGATGCGTTTTTATCAACACACAGCCCTTACGTACCTGAGGAACGGGTACGTTTTCTAAAAGCGTTTCGCCTGTTCGTAAGTTTTGGATGAGTTGTTTCATGGTGGCTTTTGGCTTTCGGCAGTCTGCGATCGGCTTTTAATTTGACGATAAATTTATAAATATTATGCTGATTTAGACTGCCGTCCGCTGATTGCCGAAAGCCGACTGCCAACTAAAATCTCCGCAATCCGTTCCGAAGTTTTCCCATCCCAAAGTGGTGGAATCTGTCCTTTTTTGGTTTTCCCTTCCAAAATCTCTACTAATTTTTCATGAACCGTTTGCGGATTTAAGTCTGCCAAAAGCTGATTTGTGCCAATTTCTACGGTTACGGGGCGTTCAGTGGAGTCTCTAAATGTCAAGCAAGGAATTTGTAAGAAGGTCGTCTCCTCTTGAATTCCCCCCGAATCAGTGATGATTAATGAAGCATTTTGCATCAATTGTAAAAACTCCAAATATCCTTGTGGTTCGGTCAGAATGAGGTTTTTAATAGAATTTAATTGCTCATAAAGCCCAAATTTCTTCAAATTATTTGCCGTTCTGGGATGAATCGGCAATACAACTTTTTTGTATTTGGTAGTATCTTTAATAATCTCCAAAATCCCTTTCAATCCCTCTTCAGTGTCCACATTGGCGGGTCGATGCATGGTCATAATCACAAATTGATCTTTC
>JANPIG010000182.1:0-1627 GCA_031424875.1 Cytophagales bacterium | reverse complement strand
TTCCTTTCCGTTATGGGCACAGAGCGCAAGTGCATTGGGTTTGTAATTCTTTTCTACTAATATTTTAAATTCTCTCAATAACTGTTTTTCATCATCACTATAGATAGATTTAACTTTTATGCAGATTTCTTTCTCTTCATTAAAATGAAAGAAACCAACACCAATAGCCACTATCTTTCCAAATTCAGCATAAATTCCAGCACGGTCAAAATAAAATTCTTCTTTAGTAAGATTCGTTGGGTTTGATAGATACTTTGCCTTATGCAACCATAATTTTTGCATTTGTTCAGACAAAAGTGTAAAATCAGCTTCTCCCGAAACTGTTTCTATATCAATGAATAATAAGTTTTTGACTATTTTCTGAAAATCCATTTTTGCTATTGAGGTAAAATGTTGAGGTAAATTTTAGGGCAAACCGTTGAGGTAAACCTATGCGTTTGCTCTTTTTTAATATCGAATGATATTGAACGGGTACAATTTTAAATGATATATAAGCGAAAACAATCTTGAATGGTACATTGGCAAACAGATAGGTTCTCCCTTACTCGTGCAAAATTCCTTCCAAATTTAGTTGTTCAATAGTAATTAAATTTTCTTCTCTTATGCTTTCAGGAACGAAGATAAATTTTTTATCAAATAACTGATTGTCAATGAAATAACTTACCCAATACTCATTATTCAAATGAAAAACTTCTGGAAAAATCATCTCTACTTTTATGATTCCTTCGGGTGGTACATCCTCTAAAAAATGTCGTAATTGAGATGTTTTTATAGGATTTCCATCCTTATCAAAACCATATCCACGAGATGTTACAAAAACATTAGTGAGTTTACTTTTCAAACGATTGATTAAATAAACATTCCATTCGGGTTGGTTTAATTCATTATAATTTCGGGCAATTGTAATTTTTACGCCTTCAACAACTGGAAATTCAATATCTTTTTTCATAAATTATAGTGAGTCAAAGGATGATTAAATATCATCAATTTAATATCCTAAAAAATTATACCTGTAATAATTTTAATCTATTTCCATTTCAAATATATCCCTCAAATGCTGAAACATTTTATCACTAACCTCCTGAAAATCAACCTTTTTTCCTAATTCTTTCTCCATAGAAGTAACTGCTTTGTCGTCGATACCACAAGGAATAATATGGTTAAAGTAACTTAAATCAGTATTGACATTCAAAGCAAATCCGTGCATCGTTACCCATCGACTTGCTTTTACGCCCATGGCACAAATTTTTCTTGGATTTTGACGCTCAACATGGTCAATCCAGACGCCAGTGAGTCCGTCAATACGTCCCGCATCAATGTCAAAATCTGCACAAGTACGAATAACAGCCTCTTCCATCGACCTCATATATCGATGAATATCCGTAAAGAAATTCTCTAAATCCAAAATCGGGTAACCCACCAATTGCCCCTTGCCATGATAGGTAATATCTCCTCCCCTGTTGATTTTATAATATTTAGCTTCGTATTTTTTTAAGCCTTCTTCATCGTATAAATGGTGTTCGGGTTTACCACTTTTGCCCATCGTATAGACGTTGGGATGTTCACAAAACAAAAGGTTGTTAGGCGTAAGGTCTTGTTTTTGAGGCATTAAATTTCGATTTTCTAA